>CAYFRV010000046.1:12446-15409 GCA_964345495.1 uncultured Bacteroidales bacterium
ATTATAGGTGCCGGATTGACCGGTTTAACCCTGGCTCATAAATTAAATCAGAAAAACCAGGACTTTATGGTGCTTGAAAAGAGCCATCGCCCGGGAGGTGTAATTCAAACTAAAACAAAAAATGGGTTTGTATATGAAACCGGTCCTAACACCGGAATTGTAAAATATGGTGAAGTTGCAGAATTATTTGAAGAACTTAAATTTTCCTGCACGCCTGAAATCCCTGACGAATCTGTGAAGAAGCGGTTTATATGGAAAAATGACCGATGGCATCAGCTTCCTTCGGGTTTGAAAGGCGGGATCCAAACAAAGCTTTTTACATGGAAGGATAAATTCAGAATTTTAGGTGAACCTTTTCGAAAGCCCGGAAAAGATCCCCAGGAATCTCTGGATAAGATGGTACGCAGAAGAATGGGAGAGAGCTTTCTGAATTATGCTGTAGATCCGTTTATTCTGGGGGTATATGCGGGTGATCCTTCTAAAATAATCCCGAAGTATGCGCTACCTAAACTTTACTATTTAGAACAAGATTATGGCAGTTTTATTGGGGGTGCGATAAAGAAAAAGAAAGAAGAAAAGAACCCAACAGAAAAGAAAGCCACTAAAGATGTTTTTTCTGTAAAGAATGGCTTAGAGAACCTGGTCGATGCATTATATAATTCAGCCGGAAAACACAACTTTTTATTTGAAACTACAGATATTAAAGTGAAGCCAATTGAAAATGGTGAGTTTGAGGTGAAATACAAACGCGATGAAACGGTATATGCTACAAAAGCTAAAAATGTTATTATTACCGTTGGGGCTTATGAGCTTAAAGACCTTATGAGTTTTCCTGAAAAGGATTTGTTAGATACCATTTACAATCTGAAATACGCTAAAGTTATTCATGCTGCTGTCGGCTTCAAACATTGGAAAGGAAAACCTCTATCAGGATTTGGCGGGTTGGTCCCTTATGTTGAGAAGCGTGATATTTTAGGGGCATTGTTCATGTCTGCATTTTTATCTGACAGAGCGCCCGAAAAAGGTGAGTTATTGTCGGTTTTTCTTGGAGGTACTCGTAGAGAGGATGTCTATTTTAAGACTGATAAAGAAGTCAAAGAAATCATTGAAAAAGAGTTAAGATTCATGTTTAATCTTCCTGATTTTCATCCGGACTTACTTGAATTAAATCGCTATGAACATGCCATACCACAATATGGAAAGGAGAGTGGTGCCCGGTTTGAAGCCATCGAACAAATGGAACAGAAATATCCCGGGCTTGTTTTAGCTGGAAATATGAGAGATGGTATAGGTATGGCAGATCGTATTAAACAAGCATTTGATATTTCAAAAAAGATTGTTTAAAAACTTCAACCATAGATAGAAGTGTAAAAAAAAGCCTGTAATATTCAGTTTACAGGCTTTTAGTTTTTTGGGTAGTTTACAAGATATTTATTTATCTTCAAAAAACTCGTAATCAAAAGAGTACAAGATTCGATATTGATAAATAGCATAATAGACTTCTACTTTTTCTAAGATTCCCTCATCATCAAAAATGAACTTTTTGTGCGAATACTTATCAGCCATATCTTCTAACCACATTTCTTTTGAAAGATTTTCTTTGCTGTATTCGTACACTTTGGAAATCACAAATTCTTCTTCGGGTTGTTCTTTTTGTACCTCAACCAGATTATCGTTTTTATCGTAATGGTATTCCTTTTTATAAATGAAATTTCCTTTTTGATATTTTTCTTCTAAATATTTCTGCCCGTCTTTGTTGTATTTTGTTATTATTTTTTTTACCTGTTCTCCGTTAGAATTATATTCAGCTTCTTTTGTTAAATGCCCGTTATTATCGTAAACATTTTCGATGGTTTTTATAAGGTTATTCTTGGGGTCCAGCACCTTTATTTTTGTCGTGTTTCCATTGTGATGAAATTCTCTTTTTCCTAGAAGTTCATAGTTATTCTGACCTCTTAATTTTTCCTTCAGAATCCGGTCTATTTTTCCTTTTTTATTGTATTTGTAACTGAGTCTTAGGTTTTCTGAACCATTAAACCTTTTTTCTGTTATCTTGTTTCCATTTTCATCATATTCAACGGATTGGCGATATGCTAATTTATCTTGTCTAACATTGTAATTTTCAAATTCCGTTTTATTTTGGTCTTCATTATACTTATAAGTCATTCTCTGACTAACTTCTCCGTCTCTATAATGAAGTTCTTTTACTAAGTTTCCATGTTTGTCAAATTCCTTATAAAAATTTTTATACCCTTCTTCTTCAGGTTTTCCATCTGAATATTTATGATTAAATTGTGTGAGTGATTTAATATTATGCTCAACTACCATCTTTTTCAGGACTTTATCCGGCAGTTGGCTAAAAATTTGTGATGTTGAAAAAATCACTATAACAATCAGGAAAAAAATTGTTCTCATAAGTTACTTAAATATTGATTATAATTAACTGTTAACCACTTCAAATATAAATGAAAAAACTTGGTATTCATAAATATTTTGCGAAATTTTAAAGTTGTACGAAAAAAAAACATTGTTGTTTTATATTATAAGTTCAATTAATTTCTAAATTTGATGAATAATAAATATGGATTGATGATTATGGAAAATATAGACATTAAACGATCACCAAATACACCAGACAAACCAGAAGTCCGATTTGATTCAGAAACCGGGGTGTGTGAAATTATCGGGGAATCTTATATGGAGTCGACTTATACATTTTTCCTCCCATTGATGAATTGGTTAACTCAATATATTAACGAAGTAGGTAAGGCGATCGAATTCCATGTAAAACTTTTTTATTTTAATACGAGTGCTACCAAATGCCTGTTGGATATGCTGGAGATTTTGAAGAAATATGAAAATGAAGGCGGAAAGGTCACAGTTAAGTGGTATTATGATGAAGAGGATCCTGACGTTGAAGACGAAGTAAAAGATTTTGAGATTGAATCCGGATTGGACATTCA
>CAYFRV010000047.1:0-2951 GCA_964345495.1 uncultured Bacteroidales bacterium
GTGCAACTGCTACTGCTTGCTCATTAGAAGATTGATGGGAATTTTAAATCTACTTCTACTTCTGAATGTGCCTGAATATGACTATCCATCCGGAGTATGTTCAATTATTAATACTTTACTGGTTTGTTTTGTTATTTTAAACCGATCGTCTAATCTGGCACCAACCACCCAAACAATTTGTTCTCCTGAGGTTAAAAGCCAGGTTTGTTCTTTATCCACCAGGGAATATTTGTTATCAATGAAGAAATCACTTAATTTTTTATAATGACCAAAACCCAGAGGTTTAAAAAAATCACCTGATTGCCACTTTCGAATAATCAGGGGAAATTCAACAAGATCATAATCAATACATGCAGTATGAGCATCCCGGGGAATTTGAAAAGTATCATCTGCATTTTCCACTTTGAAAGTTAAAGTAAGCGGACTCTCAATCTTGCTGACTTCCCGGTCAATATAGTAACGTTTAGGCTCATAAGTTTCCAGTGTTGTTATTATTAATGTACTCCTGTCCTTCACAGCTTTATAACTATCGGAATAAAATGTCTTACCGGATTCCGTTTCTAATGAAGAAAAAATATCAGAAACGACATCAGCCGTAAATCTGAAAGGTTTAAGCAGTTCATAGAGAATCGTATAGTTTTCCGGATATTCACTCAAAAGCTCGAAATTTATTATCCAATCATTGCCTTGTTTTATCAGGAGTCGTTCCCTGATTTCTGAAATCATAAATTCAAACAGTGCATAGGCGCTGTGAAAACGATTCAGGTTTTTGTCCATTGTTTCAGGAAACTGCGAATTAATTTTCTGAAATTCGGGAATAATTTCGTGCCGTATAAGATTACGGGAATATTTCGTTGTCTGGTTCGAAGAGTCTTCCCGGTAATTCAGTCCTTCCTGATTGCAATAGTGGAGTATATCATTTCTGCCGGCAAACAGCAATGGCCGCACAATAAAACCACTTTTCGGTTTGATGCCGGTAATGCCTTTTAACCCGGTTCCCCTTGCCAGATTTATCAGCGAAGTTTCTACTTTGTCATTTTTATTATGCGCAATTGCAATATAGTTATAATTATGCTTATGTCGTAAATGTTCAAACCATTCAAACCGAAGCCTCCGGGCAGCCATCTGAATGGATATTCCCTGCTCAGAAGCATATTGGTGAGTATCAAACTTTTTTACAAAAAAAGGAATATTGTAATTTTCCGCCAGCCAGGCTACAAACCTGTGATCCTCCTCGGATTCACTACCACGTAACTGAAAGTTACAATGCGCCATGCCTGCTTCATAACCGGCTCTGATTAATAAGTGGAGCATTACAATCGAATCCACTCCCCCACTCACTCCCAGAAGAATTTTATCCTTTGGACTGAACAAATTATTCTCTTCAATATAGCTCAACATTGATTTTAACATAGAACCTATGAATTTAACACTTTTTTCATGGCTTGTGCTTTCACCATACATTCCTGATATTCAGCCTCTGCATCGCAAAGATAAGTTATTGCTCCTCCCACAGTGTAAGATACATATTTTTGAGTAGCATTAAACAATATACTGCGAATAATTACATTCAAATCAAAATTGCCTTCCGGGGTAAAATATCCAACAGAACCCGAATACAGCCCCCGCTTCGTGTGTTCGTATTTTTCTATCAATTTCATAGCGCTAATCTTGGGTGCACCGGTCATGGAACCCATTGGAAAAGCATTTTTTATACATTTGACAGCATCATCTTCGTTAATTTCTGCTGAGATTGTGGAAATCATCTGATGTACCTGCTCAAATGAATATATCCCAAACAATTCTTCAACTTTTACAGTATTTTCTAATGCAATTCGCGAAAGATCATTTCTTACAAGATCTACAATCATCACATTCTCAGCTCTTTCTTTTATATCGTCAGCCAATTGTTGTTTTAAAAATTCATCCTCCTCATGATCTTTGCCACGTGGAGCAGTTCCTTTAATTGGTTGAGAAATTACACGGTTGCCTTCTTTTTTCAAAAATCTTTCAGGGCTGGAAGAAATTAAAAACTTATCGTATAATTTATAAAAACAGGAAAAAGGACCCGGGGATAACTCATTCAACTGATTATATGTGAAATATGGATCTATAGAAGAATGACTATAAAATTCCTGACAGAAATTCACCTCGTAAATATCCCCACGTTTAATGTGTTTTTGAAGTTGATTGACAGTATTTAAATACTCCTTTTTAGAAAATCTGCTATTCATTGTAAAGGAGTCATGCTGTTGAGGAACTATATAATCAGGTTCATTATCAATTTCTTTAAGAACTTTCTTAACCGAATGAGTTTGGACATGCTGCATTACCTGAACTTCAGCCTGTCCATCTTTTGAAAGTATAACATATTCAGGCTGAAAAAA
This sequence comes from uncultured Bacteroidales bacterium, assembly GCA_964345495.1. Lineage (GTDB taxonomy): Bacteria > Bacteroidota > Bacteroidia > Bacteroidales > UBA12077 > JAGXLC01. Next base: position 2,388 of record CAYFRV010000047.1, read on the forward strand.
GAACATATCCGGGAAATATAGATTATCAATATGCTCTGAAGTTAATTGCTCCAATCCATTTTTCAAATCATAAGTAAAATGACCGAAAATCCAATCTTTCTTCTTTTTATAAAACAATTCAAGTTGTGCAAAAGCATTTATATATGAAGTAACTAATGAATCGTTTACACCAAAAGCAGCGATAAAATCATAACGATACGTTTTACTAAAATCGTTATAATCATTACTATCAAGCATGACAAAAACTTCATTAACCTTTGCCCATGAAAGCAACTTCTTTTTAAAAGCAGATAAAGAATTTATATTAACAGGAATCTTCTTTCGCATAGGTACAAAAATACAAAAAGAGGCTGCCTAAGAAGAAATAAAACAAGATTTTCAGCAACTTTTTGCCCCTTGCCCTGAAGGGTGAAGTTGCTGAAAATCAAGCCTCCCTTTAGTCAGGGGCAAAGCTTGATTTTCAGATTTAGTCTCATAAAAACTTTTTAGACAGCCTCTCTTTGCAAGACAAGACAGGATATAAGATAACATTAATTACTCAAATACGCTGATACGCTTTCCTGG
>CAYFRV010000047.1:3051-15166 GCA_964345495.1 uncultured Bacteroidales bacterium
AAGACAGGATATAAGATAACATTAATTACTCAAATACGCTGATACGCTTTCCTGGGTTTCCTCCAGAGCACGATCACCTTTTTTCCAGTCGGCAGGACAAACCTGCCCGTTTTCTTCATAGAATTCAAGGGCATCTACCATACGAAGCGTTTCATCCACACTTCGTCCAAGTGGCATGTCATTTACCAGCTGATGTCTTACAACCCCCTGTTTATCAATAAGAAACAGGCCGCGATAAGACTGAGGAATGCCATTAAATACGCTTTCCCCCTGTTCGTTGATGTCGTATTCACCAGCAAGAACATCAAAATTCTCAGAGATTGTTTTTGAAAGGTCAGAAACTATCGGATATTTCACACCTTTAATTCCTCCGTCGCTCTGATCGGTTTGTAACCACTTCCAGTGAGAGAACGCAGAATCAACAGAACAACCTACAACCTCGACATTCCGCTCTTCAAATTCTTTTATCCTGTTTTGGAAAGCAATGATCTCCGTAGGACAAACAAAAGTAAAATCTGCCGGATAAAAGAAGAATACAACATACTTCTTCCCCTCATACTGTTTCAGAGAAAAATCTTCTATAATTTGATTGCCATTAATAACTGCTTCTGATTTAAAGTTTGGTGCTTTTTTTCCAACTAATACTCCCATAATTCATTTAATTTTTAATTAAACATTCAGTTAAGTGAAAACAACACACAACACTTTTTTATGTTCACTACTGAAATTTAAAATTCTATTTCGGAGGGAGCTGATGGGGTATAACGGTGTGGTTTCAGGGATTTTTCGCCGGAAATATAAAAGAGGAAATTATCTCCATTTGATAGGGTAGGATAAAAACTAAGCCGGATTTGAAAGGTTTTAAAAACCAAATTCTCATTTCGCATTCGCATTCCGATACCAAACCCGGGTTGAAGTTGATTTCTTAAGATAAATTCATTTGCGGAGCCAATGAAGCCACAATCAAAAAAACCAAAAAAAGCAAAACGAAATCCATAATAATACAACCCTGAAAAAGCAACAGTTTCCGAACGCAGAACTAACTTCTTTTTCCCATACAGAGAAGAGTTGTCGTAACCTCTCATGTCTGTAATTCTGTCAAACTTTAAACGATCCTCAGGAAACCTTTCTATTCCACGCATATAATGAAGGTCAAAAAATTGTCTTATCCGCAAATTATTCAAATGCCACAATTTACTTATATACTTGGCTTGATAGTCAATAATCCCTTGTTCTATCTGGTTCTCGTATAAAAAACCTCCAACACCCAAACTTGAAGAAAGATAACCGAAATTATCAAAGAAATGGCCATGTTTAACTCTAATGCCTGAATAGAACCGTTTAAAAAATTCATCGGCTTCCCAGCCAAAAGTGTAAGTAAATAAGTCTCCTACCGGGATGTCTTCGGTTGTTCCATAATCATAAATCAATTCACTTTCATAGAAATTTTCCCTTGAAAAGCTGATACTTCCAAGAAAAGTATGATTATTGTGATAAGCATAATTGTAGCGTTCATCAACATAGGGTCCTTCAAAAAAACGATTTCTTATGTAACGTCCTGCTAATACAAGCCGTGTACGTTTTTTAAACATTGGATTTTTAGATGAAATGGGGAAAGAATGCCCCAGCCAGAAATCATGATTTACATAATCAAGGGATACATCTGACAAAACAGTATCTGTTCTTCGGATATTCTCCTTTGTTTCTGTTTTAAATACTTTTAATCCACCGATGTACCTGGTTTTATAAGAAAACAAATCTCTCTGTAATTCTAAGCCATAACTTTCTGTTTCAAAAGAATTCATGTAATAAAACTGGCTTTTAATAAAAGTTCCCTGAAAGTTTGAGATATTGTAAAAAGTCTCAATTCCGGGATTTCCAGTCTTCAGGTAGTCAAAAATAATATTTCCCTGAAGCTTATGGCCTATTCCAAAAATATTATTATCCCAAAGCTCTATCTGCCCGGCGTTAATGCTGTTCAGATTTACATTAAATCCTTTGGACCATAGATCCTGAGTTAAAACCGTAATATGCACTTTCCCAGGTTTACCGGGAACTTCTTCTACAACAATACGCGCATCTTTAATAAACCGAAGGTCACGAATAATTCTTTCATTGTCTGCCAATAAAGCCGGGTCAATAGAGTCCAGCTTAGAGAATAACAAATTTTCCTTTATAATCGACTTATTTGTAGGGAAATGAACAAAATTACCAAATTCCTTATACCAATATTTACTCTGATAGGAGGTATCTGTAAGAGAAGGTCCAAAAACATCCAATTGCCGGATAGTTATACTATCTATTATTTTGCCCTGATATACTTCAAAAGGATTAAAAATTTCATCAATTTCCCTATCTTCAAAAGACTTTTTCTTATGATCTTCTATAATCAACAGATCATGAAGCTTTTTCATCCACGAGTATCTCGCGGCTTTTTTTCTTATCGTATCGTATAGGCGTTCTGAATTTGACAACATTTCATCATCTACGACAACTTGTATAGTATCATCTGTAAACGAAGAATCTGTATAGGAAATTGGTACGGAGGACGTATCGCTTTTTGTGGAGGTTTGGCTATAAATTTCCGGGATGATAATAAAGAAAAAAAGAAAAAGCACAATCCGCTCAAATCTCCAACTTATTGAGCAGAACGACCCCTTTCTATTTTTGCATTCAATATTCCAGACCAAAAACTTATCTTTAAAAAATCTATAATTACAAATTTAAGAAATTATTCCATCTGAAATTCAAAAGGTTTCCTAAACAAAGGTCAAACCTAAACAGATTATTAGCTTAACCCGCTTTTGTTCAATAGACCAGGTTTAAACTGAAGACGATAAAACAACAGATAAGGTTGTATTATTAATAAAAAAGGGGTTGCCTCTCAGACAACCCCTTTCTTTTAATTATTTAGCCTGAATTTATTTCACTTCTTCAAAGTCTACATCAGTAACTTCATCGTCATCATCTTTTTTGCCGGATGATTCACCTTCCTGACCAGAACTTTGCTGACCTCCTGCTTGCTCGCCACCAGCAGCTTGTCCGCCTGCTTGTTGCTGAGCGTTGTACATTTCTTGAGATGCAGCTTGCCATGCATTATTCAAGTCTTCCATCTTCTGATCGAGCTCATCAACATTTTCATTCTTGTGAGCCTCTCTCAGTGCTTCCAGAGCATCTTGAATTGGCTTTTTCTTATCCTCTGAAATTTTATCGCCAAATTCTTTCAACTGCTTATCTGTCTGGAAGATTAAGCTATCTGCTTTATTGAGTTTTTCAATCTTCTCTTTTTGTTTTTCGTCTTCTTCAGCATGCTGCTTAGCTTCTTCCTTCATCTTATTAATTTCATCTTCACTTAATCCTGAAGAAGCTTCAATTCGGATGCTTTGTTCTTTACCAGTAGATTTATCTTTAGCAGAAACATGAAGAATACCATTCGCGTCAATGTCAAAAGTCACTTCAATTTGTGGCGTTCCTCTTGGCGCCGGTGGAATTCCGTCAAGATGGAACCTGCCAATTGACTTGTTATCCTTAGCCATTGGTCTTTCACCTTGTAAGACATGAATTTCTACTGATGGCTGATTATCCGCTGCTGTTGTAAACGTTTCAGATTTTCTTGTAGGTATAGTGGTGTTGGCTTCGATCAATTTCGTAAATACGCCACCCATTGTTTCAATACCTAATGAAAGTGGAGTAACATCCAGCAGCAATACATCTTTCACATCGCCACCAAGAACGCCACCTTGTATAGCAGCACCAACAGCTACTACCTCGTCGGGATTAACTCCTTTCGATGGATCTTTCTTGAAGATCTTCTTAACTACCTCTTGTATCGCAGGAATACGAGTTGAACCACCAACAAGAATTACCTTGTCAATGTCTTCTGCAGTGTATCCTGCATCATCCAATGCTTTTTTGCATGGTCCTTCCGTTCCCTGAATCAGATCATCAGCTAATTGCTCAAACTTGGATCGGTTTAATGTTTTAACTAAGTGCTTTGGTACACCTTCAACCGGCATAATATAAGGCAGATTAATTTCAGTGCTGTTTGCACTTGACAATTCAATCTTAGCCTTTTCAGCAGCTTCTTTCAGTCGTTGCAGTGCCATAGGATCTTGCTTCAAATCAACTCCCTGGTCTTTTTTAAACTCTTCAGCTAACCAGTCAATGATTACCTGATCAAAGTCATCGCCACCAAGGTGTGTATTCCCACTGGTAGATTTAACTTCAAAAACGCCATCGCCGAGTTCTAAGATAGAAATATCGAAAGTACCACCGCCTAAGTCAAAGACAGCCACCTTCATATCCTGATCCTGCTTATCAAGGCCATAAGCTAATGAAGCGGCAGTTGGTTCGTTAATAATTCTTTTAACTTCCAGTCCTGCAATTTCACCTGCTTCTTTTGTTGCCTGACGCTGCGAATCGCTAAAATAGGCAGGTACGGTAACCACTGCTTCAGTGACTTCCTGTCCTAAATAATCCTCTGCAGTTTTCTTCATCTTCTGAATAACCATTGCAGAAAGCTCCTGAGGAGTATATTTCCTATCACCAATCTTCACTCTTGTTGTGTTGTTGTCACCTTTAACAACTTCATAAGAAACCCGATTAATTTCAGTTTTCACCTTATCGTAAGGTTCTCCCATGAATCTTTTTATAGATGAAATTGTATTTTGGGAGTTTGTAATTGCCTGTCTTTTTGCCGGATCTCCTACTTTTCTTTCACCATTTTCCACGAAAGCGATTATGGACGGGGTAGTCCTTTTACCTTCGCTATTTGGTATAACGACAGGTTCATTACCCTCCATAACGCTCACGCATGAATTTGTTGTTCCTAAATCAATTCCTATTATTTTACCCATTTTTATATTTTTTTTAATTCAACTTTCTATTTTCCTCTTTCAACTAATCAATCACTGTGCCACAAATAATTTCTTATCAGAAATACAGTTTAAACAACTGCTTATCAGGCATTTAACAAGCAAACAAAGCAACAATGACAGTTTGTCATTGCCATTCAATTCCGAATTTTTGGAACAATATATTACATTAATTTGTAGTTTTGTTGCTTGAAGAATCATCTCTAAAAAACATACAATTATGTCTGCACGACAAAAGATAAAAAAAGTTACCACGCATGTTCTGCACGAAATGAAACTGCGCAAGGAAAAAATAGCTATGCTCACTGCTTATGATTATTCTATGGCCAGAATTCTTGACAAGGCAAACATAGATGTTGCATTGGTAGGAGATTCAGCTTCAAATGTCATGTCCGGTAATGAAACAACCCTCCCGATTACGCTGGACGAAATGATCTATCATGCAAAATCGGTTGTTAAAGGAGTAGAACGTGCATTTGTAGTTATAGATTTGCCTTTTGGAACTTACCAGGGGAATTCCAAAGAAGCGCTCAGTTCAGCCATCCGTATAATGAAAGAAACCGGTGGTCATGCTGTAAAAATGGAAGGTGGGCAGGAAATCGAAGAATCAGTAAAACGCATTCTTTCCGCAGGAATCCCGGTCATGGGACACTTAGGCCTAACCCCGCAATCTATCCACAAATTTGGAACATACGTTGTTCGGGCCACAGAAAATGATGAAGCAAAAAAATTAATTGAAGATGCTCATATTCTCGAAAATGCCGGATGCTTTGCCATAGTGCTTGAGAAAGTTCCTGCCAAACTAGCAGCAAAAGTGGCACAAGAATTAACCATACCGGTTATAGGAATTGGAGCCGGACCAGATGTAGACGGACAGGTTCTGGTACTTCATGATATGCTTGGTATCAACCAGGATTTTTCACCAAGATTTTTAAGAAGATATCACAACCTATTTGCTGAAATATTAGGCTCCGTTCAAACCTATATTGAAGATGTGAAAAACCAGGATTTCCCAAATAAAAATGAACAATATTAATTCAACTAGCAACACAAATACAGATAATATTAATGTCCTATATGAAGACAATCATATTATTGCCGTTAATAAAACGAATAACGATTTGGTGCAGGCAGACCAAACCGGAGATATTGCATTAATTGATAAAGTAAAAGCTTATCTGAAAGAAAAATATAAAAAACCCGGGGACGTTTTTTTAGGTGTTATCCATCGATTAGACAGACCGGTAAGCGGAGTTGTTTTATTTGCAAAAACCAGCAAAGCTCTGACCCGAATGAACCAATTATTTAAAGAAAAAAATATTGACAAAATTTATTGGGCTATTGTAAAAAACAAGCCAGAACAGCCTACGGGGATACTTAAACATTATCTTGTCCGAAATTCCAAAAAGAATAAATCATATTCCTATTCCTCACCGAAGAAAGACTCAAAAGAAGGAGAACTTACCTATAAATTAAAATCAGAGTCAAATAATTATTTTCTGCTGGAGATAAAATTACATACCGGCCGCCATCACCAAATTCGCAGCCAACTATCCCAAATTGATTGTCCAATTAAAGGCGACTTAAAATACGGATTTCCAAGAAGTGAAAAAAATGGAGGAATTTGCCTGCATGCGCGCAAAATATCATTTATCCATCCGGTACAGAAAGAACCAATCACGATAACTGCAGAGCCTCCCGAAGATAATTTGTGGACGTATTTCCTTAACCATATTAAATAATTGTCCTATTGTTGAATTGTTCTATTGTTAAATTGTTGAATGAGGCTAAGAAGGCAGAGCCCTAATATTCACAATCGGCGGTTTGCGAAAGTAGAGAAGTCATTATGCCAAATAAAAGTCAGAGTAATACAAATAATTTTGGTTTCATAACGCTTGACAGTTGGAGCCCAATGTATATAAACTATAGAAAAAGCAAATTTTTAGGGAAACTCTTTTGCGCATGCAACAAAACAGTCTACACAAGCGCATAACAAACCTTTTATCTCCTATAACACTCCATTAATAAAACTTTTAAACAAAAAAGGCAATAATAAAGGCTAAATCAAAATAAATGATTTGACTTTTCAACAATAATCAGGTATCTTGTTGAAAAAATTTTTAAACATCAGACAGAAAGATTATTTTATGATAAACGACTGTAAATCAAATTATTACAAGCCGTATTTTTTGTTAATTAGCTAAGAATGAGTATTTTTTTATCATAATAATTTGAAATTTATTGATATTTTTTGCATTTTTAACAAACAAAATTCATATATTCGTCATCAGATCAAGTTTGATTTGAATTAAGCTTGTAAAAGTCTCGAAATATGTTATATTTGTATTAAATCTATTTACTAACCCTAAAAACAGTTAATTATGAACAAAGCAGAATTAATTGATGCTATCGCAAAAGACGCCAATTTAACAAAGGCGGACGCAAAGAAAGCTTTAGATGCTTTCGTTAAGTCAACAACAAAAGCTCTAAAAAAAGGTGAAAGAGTTGCATTAGTAGGATTTGGTTCTTTCTCAGTTGCAAGAAGAAGTGAAAGAACAGGTAGAAATCCACAAACTGGCAAACCAATCACTATTAAAGCTAAAAATGTAGTTAAATTTAAAGCTGGAAGCGATCTTTCAGACTCAGTACAATAAATTTAACTTTACAAAATAAAAAAAGGGAGTACATTTGTGCTCCCTTTTTTTATTTATTTATTTTTACCTGATTTCAGACAGTTCAAGGTTATTAAAATTCTCAACTCAAATATCCATGAATCAAAAAAAATTAATAGAACACCTTTCAAATCACGTAACCGAGAAAAGACTGGCTCAGTTTAAGAAAGTCTTATCTCAGAGAACACGCTACATTACGGTGGCACTGGAAGACATTTATCAATCTCAAAATGCCAGTGCTGTTTTGCGAACTATGGACTGTTTCGGAATTCAGGATGTTCATGTTATAGAGAATATGAATGAATATAAATTAAACCCCGATGTAACACTTGGTTCATCAAAATGGCTCTCAATAAACAGATACAATAAACAGAAAAATAATACAGAAATAGCCATTAACTCCCTGAAAGAAAAAAATTACAGAATTGTGGCCACTACCCCACATACCAATGAAGTGGAACTAAAAGATTTTGACATTCACAAAGGTAAAGTTGCTTTGTTTTTTGGAGCAGAGAAAAGAGGAATAAGTGACACTGTTATGGATAATGCCGATGAATATCTGAAAATACCTATGTATGGATTTACAGAAAGCTATAATATTTCTGTCTCAGCAGCTATTTCATTATATCATATATCCTCTCTATTGCGAAATACAGAAATACCATGGCAATTAAATGAAAATGAAAAAGATGAATTGTTATTGGAATGGCTAAAAAAATCCATAAAAAAATCTGAGTTAATTGTAAAAGATTTTTTATCTAAAACAAAGAACATTTAATCTATTATTTTCGTATATTAATAAAAAATGTGATAATTTTATAGAAGTTTTTTTAAAAAAGGAAAGAATATGAATTGCATAATTATTGAAGATGATCCCTTATCAATGCGTGTTGTTGAAGAATTTGTAAAGCGCACCGATTTCCTGAATTTAAAACACGAGTTTCACGATGCAGTGGAAGCCATAAATACTTTAAATGTTGGAGAAGAAGACATTGACCTGATCTTTCTGGATATTGAAATGCCGGAAATGACTGGTATCGAATTCCTAAATACCGTAAAGAATCTGCCCCAGGTAATTATAATATCCTCACAGGAAAAATACGCTCTTGAAGCATTTGAGTATGAAGTAACCGACTATTTGCTAAAACCTGTTACCTACAGCCGATTTTACAAAGCTGTAGAAAAAGCATATGAACAGCAAAAGGCAAAAGAAGCGACAAAGCAACAAGAAAACGATGAAATATTCATTAAAAAAGAAACTGCCTTAGTTCGCATAAAATATAACGATATTCTCTGGATTGAAGCAATGGAAAACTATATTGTGGTCAACACCTTCAAACAAAAATTCACGATTCATTTTACAATGAAATCTATTCTTAACCAACTCCCATCTGATATTTTTAAAAGAGTGCACAGGTCATACATTGTAAACATCAAAAACATAGAACGTATTGAGGATAATTACATAATGATGCAAACTGATAAGGGAGTTAAACAAATTCCTATAGGTAAAGCCTATAAGGAAAAATTTATGAAAGAAATCAACCTTATAGGAAAATAAAACATACATTTCACTCGCCTTTTCAACTTAAGAAAACCTACTCCTGATCTTTCCTGCGATCATCCCGGGAATTTTATTAATTGCTCAGGTGAAAATACATTTATTTAAAAAGCTTATACTGTAAATCAAGCTAAAGAAATGTTAATTTTGCCAATTGCTAAAAGATAAAAAATAACAAATGGTATCTCTTGACAATGTCCGTTTAGAATTTGACGGTAAACCTCTTTTTGAAGGAATTTCATTCCTCATTCAACCTAAAGAAAAAGTTGGATTGGTTGGCGACAATGGTGCAGGAAAAACAACTCTGCTACAAGTAATCCGGGGAGAAATGAAACCTACAGAAGGGAATGTTCATGTGCCTTCAAACCTGAAAATAGGCTATCTCCCCCAGCAAATTGAATTTACAGATGAAGATGAAATCTATAGTGCAGTATTCAATTCACTTGATGAAATTTCTTCAATAAAGAAAAAGCTCGATAGCATTTCAGAGGAGATCACTTTTCGTGAAGATTTCGAATCTGATAGTTATCTTGACCTGTTGAATCAATTAAATGAACTCAACGAAAAATATAATGTACTTGGTGGCGATAATGTTGAAGGTGAAATTAAAAAGACTTTAAAAGGTTTAGGATTTTCGGATGATGATATGTACAGGCCACTCACAGAATTTAGTGGTGGATGGCGCATGCGCGTTGAACTTGCCAAAATTCTATTACGCCACCCGGATCTGCTTCTGCTCGATGAGCCGACAAATCATTTGGATATTGAGTCAATACAATGGTTCGAAAACTATCTGAAAGCATATCAGGGAGCTGTTATCTTAATTTCACACGACAGGGCTTTTCTTGACAATATAACAACACGAACGCTTGAAATAAACCTGGGCAAACTGTTCGATTATAAAGTTCCTTATTCAGAATTTGTGAAAGAAAAGGAAAAACGCATTGAACACCAGCGGGCTGCCTATGAAAATCAACAGAAAAAAATCAAAGAGACCGAGGAGTTTATCGAACGATTTCGATATAAATCACATAAAGCTTCCCTGGTTCAGTCGCGTATAAAGCAACTGGAAAAGATGAATGAGGTTAACGTTGACGAAGAAGATACCTCAAAAGTTAATATCAAATTTCCCGAAGCACCAAGATCCGGACGCGAAGTTGTAAAATGCTCCAATATATCTAAATCTTATGGCGAACAAAAAGTTTTGGACAACATAGACTTATTAGTAGAAAGAAAGGAAAGTGTAGCTTTTGTTGGTAAAAATGGCGAAGGAAAAACCACGCTGGCAAAAATTATTGTAGGTGATATCGATTATCAAGGAGATGTAACCATCGGATATAATGTTGAACTCGGATATTTTGCTCAGAATCAGGATGAGCTGCTGAACGATCAAAAAACTGTTCTGGAGACCATGGAAGATTTTGCGGAAAGGGAAATGAGAAAAAAAGCAAGGAGTCTGCTTGGGGCATTCCTTTTCAGGGGCGAAGATGTAGATAAACGAGTCAAAGTTTTGTCGGGCGGAGAAAGATCGAGGCTTGCTCTTGCCACATTACTTCTTAGACCCTACAACTTACTGGTGCTGGACGAGCCTACGAATCATCTTGACATGAAATCGAAAGAAGTGCTGAAAAATGCACTCAGGGAATACACCGGAACCCTGATTGTTGTCTCCCACGACAGAGATTTTCTCGATGGTTTGGTCGATAAAGTCTATGAATTCAAAGACAAAAAAATTAAGGAAAACATTGGTGGAATTTACGATTTCCTGAGAAAAAAATCCTTAGAAAACCTTGATGACCTAAATGCAATTGCTCCTTCTGAAAAAAACACAAGCAACAAAAACCAGAAAGGCAAGAAAACCTTTAAGCAGAGAAAAGAACACAACAAAAAAATTAACAAAACAGAAAAATCAATTGAATCAACAGAGAAAAAGATTGAAGCAATTGAAAGCGAAATGAAAGAGCTGAAAGAGGCAATGTATAAGCCCGAAAAGCAAAATGATGTAGATTTATACGAAAAATACGAAAAACTAAAAAGCAACTATGAGCAAGAAATGGCCAGATGGGAAAAATTGCATAAAGAGCTGGAAAAATTGAATCAGGAGTTACAGGATAATTTTTAACATATCTAAGATGAAGCATCCACAGGAAAACTACATATATGGTTTTCATTCTATCATAGAAACAATAAAAGCGGGAAAACCGATTGACAAAATTTTCCTACGTAAAGGCCTGAGCAATGAATTATTCAATGATTTGTTTCAATTGATCAGGGAAACAGGAATTCCGTATCAATTTGTTCCTCAACAAAAGCTCGACCGAATTACGAAAAAAAATCACCAGGGAGCAATTGCTTTTCTGGCTCCAATCGAGTTTCATAACATTGAAGATCTGCTTCCAACGCTTTTTGAACAAGGTAAAAATCCCTTCATATTAATTCTGGATAAAATTACAGATGTACGAAATTTTGGAGCTATCACAAGAAGTGCAGAATGTGCAGGAGTTCATACAATTCTGATTCCGCAAAAAAATTCAGCCAGCATAAATGAAGATGCCATCAAAACTTCAGCCGGGGCATTGTCAAAAATACCTGTGTGCAGAACTCCAAGCCTCGAACAAACAGCTAAATACTTAAAAAATAGCGGAATTAAGCTTGTTGCAGCATCAGAAAAAGCCTCAAACAATCATTTTCAAATTGATTACACTTCTCCCACTGCCATAATCATGGGAGCCGAAGACACCGGAATCTCAAAAAAACTCCTTGAAGTTTCTGATATTTGGGCAAAAATTCCACTATCAGGCGACATTGAGTCGTTAAATGTTTCTGTGGCAACTGGCGTATTTCTTTTTGAGGTTGTAAGACAAAGACTGTAAGACAGGAGTTTTCAGCAGCAAAGACTAAAATCTGAAAAGCATAGAGAATAAGAATGTCTTTTGTTACCGCATTCCCAAACTGATTTAAGCATCCGTTCAGACCAGAATAGAGTTTATTCCATTGTTCTATTGTTC
>CAYFRV010000048.1:0-15019 GCA_964345495.1 uncultured Bacteroidales bacterium
ATTTGTTCCATTATATTTCTTCTTTCTGTGTTTCTTGTAGATTACTGACAATACCTGACAATTCAGATCCAACTTTCAGGCCTATAAAAATGTATATGACTGGAATGGCTCCTGCACTTATTAATTTTCCAAATTCTCCCAGTCCGATGAAGCTGTTATCAAGGAATCCGCCCGCCAGAAATATGCCGATTATACCGAGGAAAACGAAAGCAAATCCTGAAATAGACTCCACAAAAGAAATAATTGAATGATTTATTTTCTTTATTGGATTTCCCAGGAGCATGAGCACTAAACCCGATGCAATGATGGCACCGCCCTGAAAACCTCCCCCGGGCGTGAGGTGTCCATTTAAGAACACATATATGCCAAAGAGGAAAATAACCGGAGTAATTATTTTAGATGCTGTCTCCAATATTTCACTTGTTTTTCTGACTTTTCTGGGCACATTTTCGTCTTCAAGCCTGACTTTCAGAAAGAAGCCGATGATAGATGCTGCAAGGAACAGAATAGCCACTTCCCCGAGTGTATCCAGACCCCTGTAGGTAACCAGTACGGCTCCAACGAGGTTTGCTGCGCCCACTTCATCCGGACCTTTTTCAGCATAACGGGTTGCTATTTCGTTCAACTCCTGGTTTGAACCTGTCAAACTATAGGTGTTAAACAGAATAAGAGCAAAACCGACTAATACGATGAATACAAAAACTTTTTTAAACATTATCCAGCCTGTCTTTTTTGATTTTATTCAACACATAGAAAAATATGATCGTAGATAAGCCACTTCCAATGGCAGCTTCGGTCATAGCTACGTCCGGCGCTGCAAGCAAAAGGTAGAAAACAGAAGCGAAAAGGCTTACTGCCCCGGCCGCTATAATTGATACAATAAGTTTTTTATTTAAAACGGCCATGAGTGCCATTGATATAATGGCCAGTGCCAGTATGATCGCTATTATTTTTAACATCATTTTTGATCTCTTTTTTGGTCCTTAACTTCAATATATTCCTCATCTTCAGCATACTTATTTACTAAAGTAGTCTTGGTTAACGGAACTTTTATGTAATGCGATGCACGAGCCAACACATGTGATGAAACCGGATTGGTTATAATTACTGAGATGATAAGGATTAAGAACTTTCCCCACCATCCGGGCGTGATTAGTAATAATCCGGCAAAAGAAAGTATCGTGCCTAATGTGGAAGCTTTGGTTCCGGCCTGGATACGATTGAAACAATCAGGCATACGTAATAATCCGATAGAGCCGAGCAATAAGAATAGTGATCCGGCCAGTGTTATGAATGCTCCTATAATTGGTAATATTTCCATTTTACAGTCCTTTTTCTAAATATCTTGCAACAACTAAAACTCCGAGGAAACTTAAAATGCCATAAACCATGGCAATATCAAGATAAATGATCCGGTTTGTCATGTAAGCAATGACTGCAATGATAGCAAGTGATGATATTGTCATTACATCGAATGCGATTACACGGTCGCTGTAACAAGGTCCTTTGACAAACCTGATTAATGAGAAAATTACTGATAACAGCATTATTCCCAGTGCTATTGATAAAATTGTATTAACCATATATTTTTTCTAAATATTTTTCGAATTTACGTACGATTGTTTGTGTAGCTTCATCGATATCTTCCGATTGCACGTCTATCCAGTGTATGTATAAAATATCGTCCTGGATATCAATGGTCAATGTTCCCGGAGTCAGGGTAATGGAGTTGGCCAGGATCATCCTGCCCATTTTTGATTTTAATTTGGTTTTTACTTCCACAATTCCCGGGTTTATTGGAAGAGATGGTGTGATTACTCTGCGGGCAACATCAAAGTTTGATTTTACTAATTCATACAGAAAAACAAACATGTAAATTAAGGTATAAAAGAGCGCTGTGGGCGTAAGTTTTAATTCAGAAAACACATCACAGCGCGAGCAGAAAATGATTGCTAGAGTAAAAGACAAAATAGCTCCAATACCTAACCTGATTGGTTCAAAGGAATTATTTAACAATATCCAGAAAATAAACGCTATAAAAAAGGAAACAAGGATGTTTTTTAGTTTCATGTCCAATAATTTACATTTGTATATATCTAAAATTATATATGTAGCAAATATATCATTATTTTGAATTAGACAAGATTTTATCTATGTTTTATATAAAACCTTAACAGGATTAAAACATATATAAAAAGATTGCATAAAATTTATCTAAATATAGACATAGATTTATAAAAAAATAGATTTATATTTGCTTCATGTTTCTGCTTTCTCTTTTAAAAATATAAAATAATGGCGAGATTTCAAACGAATTGTTTGGATTGTAAAGATAAATCAACTTGTTTTGCTCAATTAGATGCCAATGAGCTTACTTTAGCAGATGAAAGTAAAGTTCAGGTTTCTTATAAAAAAGGGGAGACCATTGCAAAACAAAATTCGTTTGTTACGCATATTTTGTATGTTAAGCGGGGTGTTGTGAAAGTTTACAGGGAAAACACAGATGATACAAATATTATTTACAGAATTTTGCCGGGCGGAAGCCTTATTGGTTTATCTGCTTTGTTTTATTCAGAGACTTTTCAGTACTCTATAGCAGCTTTAAGTGATACACAAATATGTTCTATAGATAAAAAGGTGATTGAAAATCTTTTTGCTGATAACCCAAACTTTAGCAAAAAGGCTTTTGAAGAACTAAATAAAGAAATTCATCATTTAAGGACAAAAATGGTTTCTCTGACGCACAAACAAATGGAAGGGCGATTAGCTGACTCTTTACTATTTTTAAGAGATCATGTGTATCACTCAAACAATTTTAAACTTTTCCTTTCCAGAAAAGAATTGGCGGAGTTTTCGGGGATGTCAACGATGAGCGTTGTCAGAACAATTCAAAAATTTATAAAAAAAGGAATAATAAAGGAATCGTCTGGAAATATTGAAGTTATTGATAGTACAGGGTTAGAAGAATTATCAGGTGAGGTGTAGAATTGTTTGTTTATGAGCGGTTTATAAGATGATATAAGAAACAGAATATAAATAAACATTTTTTTACCTTAATTTGTAGTGTTTTTAAGAATATTTTGAAGGAAAGAAATTAATATATAATTTTGTTAATAAATTCACAAAATTGAAAGCATGTCAAACGTAATAAACATAAAACGTGGTCTGGATATTCCACTTTTAGGAGAAGCCGAAAAAGTGGTGAAGACAGCGGAGCCATCGAGGTATTATGGGGTTAAACCCATTGATTTTCAAAACATGCGTACTAAATTATTAGCTAAAGAAGGTGATAGAGTGAAAGCGGGGACACCTTTGTTTTATAATAAGCTTCAGAGTGATTTACAACAACCTTCACCGGTAAGTGGTAAAGTAGTTGAGGTGAAAAGAGGTGAGCGAAGAAAAATATTGGAAGTTGTAATTGAAGCTGATTCTCAAATCGAGTACGAAAACTTTGGAAATGCGGAGCCCGGAGATTTATCCAGGGATGAAGTAGTGGATAAACTGTTAAAATCGGGTCTTTGGTCATTTATAAGGCAACGGCCATATTCCCTTCTGGCAAATCCCCAGGATGATCCAAAATCGATATTTATTTCTGCTTTCAACACTGCGCCTTTGGCACCGGATACGGATCTGATAGTAAAAGGAGAGGCGGAAAGTTTCCAACGGGGGATTGATGCTTTATCAAAATTAACATCAGGTACCATTCATCTTAATGTTAATGCAGCTTTCCCGGCATCTGATGTTTTCACAAAGGCCAAAGGCGTTCAGCTTAATCATTTTAAAGGCCCTCATCCTGCAGGCAATGTCGGTGTTCAGATAAATAAATTGGATCCGATAAATAAAGGTGATATTGTATGGTATGTTTACCCGCAGGATATCATTACAATAGGAAAATTATTTGAAAAAGGAGTTTACGACGCCTCCAAAGTAATAGCTTTAACCGGCTCCGAGGTGTTAAAGCCTTTATATTACAGAGTTTTACGCGGCATGAGCATTGAGCCCCTGGTAAATGATAATGTGAAAAAAGGTGAGTTACGTTATATAAGCGGAAATGTTCTGACCGGTAAGAAAATAGATAGTGAAGGATATCTGGGCTTTTTCGACGATCAGATAACTGTAATTCCGGAAGGGAATTATTATGAATTTTTCGGATGGGCTAAGCCCGGCTTCAATAAATATAGTGCAGGGAGAACTTTCCTGTCCTCACTTTTGCCGAAAAAGAAACATCGTTTAGATACAAATCTCCACGGGGGAGAAAGAGCTTATGTAGTGACAGGAGAATATGAAAAAGTCTTCCCGATGGATATTTACCCTGTGCAACTTATAAAGGCTATTATCATTGAAGACATAGAACTCATGGAAAAGCTGGGCATTTATGAAGTCGATGAAGAAGATTTTGCTTTACCTGAGTTTGTGTGTACTTCTAAAACGCCGGTTCAGTCTCTGGTAAGAAAAGGGCTGAATCTTATGCTGCAAGAAATGAGTTAAAACGAATGTAAATACATAAAATATTGCGATATAGATGAAAGCTTTAAGAAGATATATAGATAAAATTAAACCCCATTTTGAAAAAGGCGGGAAATACGAAAAATTACAGTCGACTTTCGAGGCTTTTGAAACCCTGTTGTTTGTACCAAATAAAGTAACAACTCAGGGAACTCATATTCGTGATTCCGTAGATATGAAGCGAACTATGAGTATCGTGGTGTTTGCTCTTGTTCCTGCTTTATTGTTTGGGATATGGAATGTTGGATATCAGGAGATGTTGGCTACAAATCCTCAGATGCAGGCATCAATACCTGAATTGTTCTGGGAAGGATTGAAATTGGTACTTCCAATTATTGTAGTTTCTTATGTGACTGGTTTGGCAATTGAATTTATATTTGCTCAGGTTCGCGGCCACGAAGTGAATGAGGGTTTTCTGGTTTCAGGAATGCTGATCCCATTAGTTTTACCCGTAGATATTCCGCTTTGGATGGTTGCAACCGGGACCGCTTTTGCTGTAATCTTTGGAAAGGAGGTTTTTGGAGGAACAGGAATGAACATTCTGAATCCTGCTTTAACCGCCAGGGCTTTCTTGTTTTTTGCCTATCCAGCTTATATGTCTGGAAATGAGGTTTGGACACACGGCTTAATGAGCGGTGAAGGTATTGTCGACGGTTTTTCAGGAGCTACGCCGCTTTCTATGGCAGCTGAAGGAAATGTACAAAATTTGCCTTCAGTGAATGAAATGTTTTTGGGCTTAATTCCCGGATCAATTGGTGAAACTTCAGTTATTGCCATATTGATTGGTGCACTGATTCTTTTAGTAACAGGTGTTGGAAGCTGGAGGATTATGCTTTCTACGGTAATTGGAGCGCTGATTATGGGAATTTTACTAAATATTTTCGCAGTTAATCCATTTATGGAAATTCCGGCCTGGCAACATTTGATTATGGGAGGTTTTGCTTTTGGAGCTGTATTTATGGCCACTGACCCTGTTTCCGGGGCGCAAACCAAACGAGGAAAATACATTTATGGTTTCCTCATCGGCTTTCTTGCAATATTGATACGGGTTGTTAACCCAGCTTACCCTGAAGGTGTCATGCTGGCTATTCTGCTCATGAACGTATTTGCGCCATTGATTGATCACTACGTAGTCGAGTCAAATATTAAGAAAAGACTAAAACGACTAGAAGCAAAATGATATAAGAAACCGATTTTCAAAAAGTTAATATACCCGTTAGGGAACAGATAAAATAAAAATAATAGTCTGATGAAAAATTTTTCAAACACATACATCTTTACATTCGCTGCAATAATGGTGATTCTCGTTGCTGCGATACTTTCAATAGTTGCTATGCAGTTGCAGCCACTTCAAAAGAAGAATTTTGAAAAGAATAAAAAGCAGAATATTTTATTATCTCTGAATATTCAGACTTCTAAAGAGAATGCCATTGAGAAGTACGATAAATATATAGTAGACAGCTATGTGATTAATCACAAAGGTGAAAAGAAACAAGATGTAGAGGCATTCAATGTAGAGTTGGCGAAAGAACTTGAAAAACCAATTGAAGAGCGTAACTTACCAATTTACGTAGGATCAGTTGAAGATGATGCTAAGCAATATGTTGTCCCGGTCAGAGGAAAAGGTTTATGGGGGCCGATTTGGGGCTTTATAGCACTTGAGGACGATTACAATACTGTCTACGGAGCCAACTTCAGTCATGATAGTGAAACTCCCGGACTAGGTGCAGAAATATCCACCCGTGAATTTCAAAAACAATTCATAGGGAAAAAGCTCTTTGATGAATCCGGAAAATTTGTGAGTGTATCCGTTCTCAAAGGTGGTGCATCCTCAGATGCTAAACATGCAGTTGATGGTATTTCTGGCGGTACAATAACAAGTGAAGGAGTTGATAAGATGTTGGAAGATGTAGTTGGAAGTTATGTTCCCTATTTTAAACAAAAGAAAAAAAATCAATAAGCTATGAGTCAAGATAGAGAGCCTTTATTTTCGAGCAAAAACTTAAATCTCCTGAGGGAGCCTTTGGATGATTCCAATCCCATTACGGTTCAGGTACTTGGGATATGTTCTGCATTAGCAATAACGGTGAAGCTTGAGCCTTCAGTGGTTATGACTTTATCTGTTGTTTTTGTTATGGCTGTTTCAAATGTTGTTGTGTCGCTCCTCAGGAATTTGATACCACCAAGAATCCGGATTATTGTTCAATTAACAGTGATTGCATCGTTGGTAATTCTTGTGGATGAATTTTTAGCAGCTTTCGCTTATGATGTAAGTAAGCAATTGTCTGTGTTTGTCGGATTAATTATCACGAATTGTATTATAATGGGCCGTTTAGAGGCTTTTGCCCTCAATAATAAACCCTGGCCTGCATTTTTAGATGGTGTTGGTAATGCTGCTGGTTATGGAGTAATATTGATAGTTGTTGGTTTTGTTCGTGAACTATTTGGATCTGGAACGATTTGGGGCTATCAGGTTATACCAGAAGCAGCTTATTCAGCAGGCTATGAAAACAACGGAATGTTTATTCTCCCACCAATGGCCTTGATTACCGTAGGTATTATTATTTGGGTTCAAAGATACAGGAACAGAAAATTGATTGAAGGAAATTAATCGTAGAATATTTAATTATAGATAGATATGGAAAATCTAATAAATATATTTGTTAAGTCAATTTTTGTTGACAACATGATTTTTGCCTACTTTCTGGGGATGTGTAGCTATCTTGCTGTTTCCAAGACAGTAAAGACATCCGCCGGTTTGGGAATGGCAGTTGTTTTTGTGTTAGGTATTACTGTGCCTATCAATTATCTTATTCATAATTATATTTTGAAAGAAGGAGCACTCACATGGATAAATCCCCAGTTTGCTGATGTAGACCTTACCTTTTTGAGTTTTATCCTCTTTATTGCAGTTATTGCGTCAATGGTTCAACTCGTAGAAATGATCATAGAAAGATTTTCTCCCACGCTTTATAGTAATCTTGGGATATTTTTACCATTAATCGCAGTTAACTGTTCTATTTTAGGTGGTTCCTTGTTTATGCAAGAGCGGGCTTATAATTCACTGGCTGAAGCTACTTCGTTTGGCCTTGGTTCTGGTGTGGGCTGGTTTCTTGCTATCATAGGAATTGCAGCCATCCGCGAAAAAATACGTTATTCGAATGTTCCGCCGGCTCTGAGAGGCCTTGGAATAACTTTTATTATTACAGGACTCATGGGAATCGCATTTATGGGCTTCATGGGTATAAAATTTTAATTTTTGAAAAACTGAAATAAAAATGATCTTACTTTCATCCAATACAACCATAATTCTACTTAGCATCGCTGTATTTTTAGTTATTATCCTTGCCTTGGTCCTGGTATTATTATATGCAAGGAAAAAACTCACCCCTCAGGGCGAAGTTACCCTGAAGGTTAATGACAAAGAGTTAAAAGCCGAGCCGGGTGGTACAGTGTTAAGTACATTAGGAGATCATGATATATTACTGCCATCTGCATGTGGTGGACAAGGCACTTGTGGAACTTGTGCATGTCAAATTCACGAAGGAGCCGGGTCAATTCTGCCTACTGAAAAAGGATTCTTTACGCGACGCGAGGAACAAAATAACTGGCGCCTGGGTTGCCAGGTGAAGGTACGTAATGACATGACCATTCAGGTTCCACCGGAAGTTATGGATATTAAGAAATGGGAGTGTGAAGTGATTTCCAATAAAAATGTTGCGACCTTTATTAAGGAATTTGTGGTTAAATTGCCGGAAGGAGAAGAACTAAACTTTGAACCAGGTGGCTATATTCAAATCGACGTTCCTAAAACAGAAGTTGATTTTTCAAAGGATATTGAAGTTGAGGATGAATTCAAGGATGAATGGGACAGATTTGGACTATGGGATTTGAAAATGAAAAATGACGAAGAAATATTCCGGGCATATTCCATGGCTAACCATCCTGCTGAAGGAAATATTATTAAACTGAATGTGAGAATGGCCACTCCTCCATGGGACCGATCAAAAGGAAAATTTAAAAATGTAAATCCGGGAATTTGTTCTTCTTATATATTTTCCTTGAAACCAGGTGATAAGATAACAATGTCCGGTCCTTATGGAGACTTCTTTATAAGGCACTCCGACAAGGAAATGATATATATAGGAGGTGGTGCAGGTATGGCGCCTTTACGATCTCATATTTTCCATTTGTTCCACACATTAAAGACCGATCGTAAGGTATCATTCTGGTATGGTGCACGTTCCAAGAAGGAGATATTTTATGAGGAAGATTTCAGGGAACTCGAGAAACAATTTCCAAACTTTTCATTCCATATAGCACTTTCAGAACCAAAAGAAGAAGATAACTGGGATGGGCCGGTAGGATTCATTCACCAGGTGGCTTACGATGAATTTCTCAGTAAAATGGAAGAACCCGAAGAAATTGAATACTACCTCTGCGGACCGCCTGTGATGAATGATGCTGTCCAAAATATGCTTTATAATCTTGGTGTACCTCAGGAAATGATAGCGTTTGACGATTTTGGAGGATAGTTCACCACGGTTGAATTTATATATAAACTATTCCGGGTTATTTTTCCCCGGAATTTTTATTTAACATTAGCTTTGCATAAACCAATTTTAAATTATATGAAGAACCTTAATTTGCTATTCAGTGCTTTGTTTATTTTTATTCTTGCAACTTCTTGTACCACAGACAAAAGTGCGGATAGAGCTTACTTATCAATCAGAGGATTTACTCAGGGTACAAATTATATGGTAAAATACAGTTCTCCTGATACCATTGATTATAAGGACGAAATCGAGCATCTGCTTGCTGAAATAGACACTTCAATGTCAACTTACAATGAGCATTCTATCATCAGTAAAGTGAACAACAATGAGGAGGTTGAACCGGACAAATATTTTAAAGATGTTTTCAATACAGCAATGAAAATATCCAGGGAAACACAAGGGGCCTTTGATATTACTGTAGGCCCACTTGTTAGTGCATGGGGTTTTGGACAAGAGGAAGTACGAGATATTGATAGCGCTATTGTAGATAGTATCAGGAAATTCGTTGGTTATGAAAAGGTTACTCTGGAAGGAGGAAGTATTCATAAGAAGGATAAGCGCCTTAGATTAGATATGAATGCGATTGCACAGGGATATACAACCGATGTAATAGCCAATTTTTTGGATGAAAAAGGCATAAAGAATTACCTGGTGGAAGTTGGCGGAGAAGTAAAAACTAAAGGTATAAGTCCTTCCGACAGGCAATGGAGAATAGGTATAGATAAACCAGTAGACAGCAATAATGTGGCAGGGAGAAATTTACAGGCTATTGTAAAACTTGATAACAGAGCCCTTGCTACCTCTGGTAATTACCGTAAATTCTATATTAAGGATGGAGTAAAATATGCACATACCATTAACCCAAAAACAGGATATCCTGTCACTCATCAACTTTTAAGTGCTTCTGTTTTTGCTCCGGATTGCATCACAGCAGATGCCTATGCTACTGCTTTTATGGTTATGGGAAGAAAAGAAAGTAAAAAGCTCGTGAATAAAATTGAAGATATTGACGCTTATTTTATCTATTCTGATGAGGAAGGAAATTTTAGTGTCGACTATTCTGAAAATTTAAAAGAGTCGATTACCTCGCAGGAGTAATCGACTCTTCTGAGTTTATTCTTTCCTGATTTCGTATCCGCAGCTTTCTTCATCACCACAAGCGCAGGAAATTCCTTTATCTTTGAGTTCAGGTGTTATGTTAGTACATGAACCGCCATGGAATTCCCCCCGTTTACTTATAAGCAAACGAATTGATAAAGCGAGCAATGCGAATAGTACTATTACTGTAGATATAGCTATTATGGGTAAAATTGACATAGACTCCTCCTTTTTATGTGCATATTTCTCATTGCTATAACATTTTTTCCTGTTTTTATGTTCAACTGGATTACCAGAATTCTTTTAATTTAATTAGAAAATTATACTTAGTAAAATAATGTCGATTGTTTGTTTTTGTTCTTTAATACTTATATTTTTAAGAAATATAGAAAAACAAAATAAAATCGATGCCGGATTTTTTTAAAGTTTCTATTTCCCGGAAGACACTCCAGCTTATCTTTTTATCCGCTGTTGTTGGCGTTGTTTCTGCTTTTATTGCCATAGGTTTTCGTTATTTATTGTTTTTCTTTCAAAATCTTTTTTTTTACCAGAAGGTCTCTGGTACAGAAGTCTCCCCGATTAACCATGATTTAGGAATATGGGTGATTGTTGTTCCGGCAATCGGAGGGCTATTGGTTGGTTTAATTACAAAGTTTTTTGCCTCCGAGGCAAAGGGTCATGGTGTTCCAGAGGTCATGGAGGCAATATCTGTTCATGGCGGCAAAATGAGGCCAAGAATCGTTTTGTTTAAAGCACTTGCATCAGCTATTTCTATTGGTTCAGGTGGATCAGTTGGTCGTGAAGGTCCTATCATACAGGTGGGATCAGGAATGGGTTCTACAATAGGGCAGATTTTCAACCTGGACCGCGATCAGGTTAAGACACTAGTTGGATGTGGTGCTGCAGGCGGTATTGCTGCGACTTTTAATACCCCGGTTGCAGGAATAATTTTCGCTTTAGAGATTATTCTTTTAGAATTGAAATCTCGTTCATTCATTTCCCTGGTTATTTCAGCTTTTTTTGCTACAACAATTTCCCGTGTTTTTATTGGAGCTCATGCAACATTTGAAGTTCCGGCTTACTCTTTTGTCAGTCTTTATGAAATAATATTTTATTTGGGATTAGGCATTCTTGCGGGTCTAACTGCGATATTTTTAATTAGAATGGTTTACAGTACAGAACATTTCTTCGAACATAAAATCAAAATTCCTGCTTATTTGAAACCTGCACTAGGCGGATTACTTGTGGGAATTATTGGTTTATTCCTCCCCAGAGTGTTCGGTTATGGTTATGATACCATAGGCGCCCTGCTTAATCAAGAGTTTGTATTAAAAACGATAATCCTTCTTTTTGTATTCAAGATTATTGCTTTTGTTATTACAATAGGCTCCGGTGCATCCGGTGGGATTTTCTCTCCTGCTTTGTTTATAGGTGCAGCGTTAGGTGCTGCTTATGGGTGGATTCTGAACACTCCTTATCCGGATATTACTGCTCCTATTGGTGCTTATGCTTTGGTTGGTATGGCAGCATTATTTGCCGCAGTTTCCAGGGCTACTTTTGCAGCAATAATTATTATTTTCGAATTGACGCTTGATTATAATATTATTTTACCTTTGATGTTTTCTTGTGTAATTGCAGACCTTATTGCCTGGAGTTTCTCTAAAGATACGATTTATACCAAGAAGCTCAGCCTTAGAGGTATAAGCATATCTCAGGATATGGAGGCAAATCCTCTGGATAGTTTGAAAGTAGGGGAGGAGATGAGTTTAACTTTTGGAGTTTCAGAAAACCAAACCGTTCATCATGCTCATCAACGATTCATTGAAGAAAATTTTGTATCTACTTGCGTTATGGATGAAAACCAAACATTAAAAGGAGTTATAACTTTGAATGATATAAATAAAATCCCTTTTGATAAGAGAAACCAACCCATTAAAAATTTTACGAAAAAACTGAATGAGTATTCATATCCGGAAGAATACCTTAGCGAGGCACTTTATAAGATGGCAAAACAAAAAGTTGATGTGTTACCGGTTGTTAATAATGAGACATCAATGAAAGTTGTGGGGCAAATATCAAGAAATAAAGTCATAGAACGAATGCATTCAAAATAAAATAAAAAAAGAAGTTAGGTATTTATGAGAGATTATATGATTTTTGAAATTCCTGAAATTTATAAGAGTTATTCAACACGGATTTTGAGATTTGTAAAAAGTAAATTTTGGTTATATATTCCTGATGCAATAATTATTATTTTATTAATTATTCCGCCATATTCCACAAGTGAAACTCTTGCTCTTATATCCGGGCTGATTGTTCTAGGTTTTAGAGATATTATAATAATGCGGCGAATGAATTCTTATCTGTCTGCATTCAAAGTGGAAGAGTCAAATGTGCATATTACAGTTCTAAAATATAATCATGTTTTGTTTAATCGTACTACTCATATTTCAAATATTGATTTGAGGTTATTGAATAATTGGTATGGATTAAGTTTAGAAATATTAGAAGGAGGAGAACTAATTCATCAACAATATGCTATTGGTTACTGGACAAAATCCCGGTTATTGGATTTGTATGAGAAATTTAATTCATTAAAGGGTGGAGTAAATTTAAATGCCATGTTTAAGGAGCATTTATAGTTTTGGAATAAGTTTGAGAGTAAAAGAGATAGTTTTTATTACTTTAAAAAAATATTATCTTAACAACCCATTTTTATTGAAAACTAAAACTAAAACTAAAACCTAAAATCTAAGTGTATGAATGACATTTTACAAGTAATTGACAATGCCATTGTCGCTTATAATGATTATGTTGGCGGCTATGCCCTTTTACTGTTGCTTATTCCAACAGGTGTTTATTTTATAATCAGGTTGAATTTTCTGAACATCAGAAAGCTGGGTCATGCGATAAAAGTAATTAGAGGAAAGTATGACAGAGCGGAAGATAAAGGAGATATTAACCATTTTAGTGCTTTGACCACAGCACTCTCTGCTACTGTGGGGACAGGAAATATAGTAGGTGTTGCTCTTGCGATATACTGGGGTGGACCAGGTGCTGTGTTTTGGATGTGGATTACAGGTTTTCTTGGTATGATTGTAAAATATGTAGAGTGTACTTTATCAAATAAGTATAGAAAATTTAATTCAGATGGTACGGTTGCCGGTGGTCCAATGTATTATATGGAAATCGGATTGAAAGAGAAACTGGGTAAATTTGCCAAAATATTGGCCATTGTATTTGCTGCAGCAACTATGATTTGCTCTTTGGGAACCGGAAATATGGCCCAGTCAAATTCTATTTCCGATGCTTTAATGACAAACTATAGTGTTCCGGATTGGCTGACAGGTCTTATTTTAACAACGCTTGTGCTATTGGTTATTGTAGGAGGAATAAAAAGAATTGCCAAAGTTACTTCAAGGCTGGTTCCATTTATGGCTGTTTTGTATGTATTGAGTTCTTTGACCGTAATTTTCTTCAATTATGAAGATGTTCCTCAGGCCTTTTATCTGATCTTTCATGATGCTTTCACTGGTACTGCTGCTGCCGGTGGTTTTGTTGGTTCTACTTTTATTATGACACTTATATGGGGTGTCCGTAGAGGATTGTTCTCTAATGAAGCCGGCCAGGGTTCTGCCGCAATAGCTCATGCTGCTGCAAGAACAAAACATCCTGCCAGAGAAGGTATGGTTGCTTCTGTTGGCCCGTTGGTTGATACGCTGATTATCTGTACACTAACAGCGTTATTGATTATAGTAACCGGTGCCTGGGAATCTGGCGAGAAAGGAGTTGGAATGACTATCCTTGGTTTATCAAAAGGATTAACGAAAATAGGTATTGAACATACAGGCCGTCATATCGTAGGTATTGGTTTACTTCTTTTTGCTTTTTCTACAATGATTAGCTGGTCTTATTATGGTTCTAATGCCACTAACTATTTACTAGGTGAAAAATATATAAAACCTTACCGTTATCTTTTTGGTTTATTTGTTTTTCTTGGTGCCATTTGGGGTATTGATCTTGTATGGCACTTTGTAGATATGGTTATTACTTTTATGACTATACCTAATCTAATTGCATTATTATTACTGGCTCCAGTCGTGGTTAAAGAAACCAGGAAATATTTTAAAGAGATGGAAAGAATAGATTATAGGTCAGAATAATATTGTTTGTTTTTGCTAAAAAAAAGCCTGTTGCATTTGTGCTCAGGCTTTTTTCTTTTTATGGAAATTAGTTATTTTTGATTTCAAATTTCAGAGTGCATATTATGAAGAAGTTGAAAAACAGTCAATTAGAACGTAAGACTATAGGTGAATTCAAACAGAGTAAAAAACTCCCCATTGTTATTGTTTTGGACAATATAAGAAGTTTGAATAATATAGGCTCTGTGTTTCGGACTTCCGATGCTTTCTTGATAACAAAAATTTATCTTTGTGGCATTACCGCCAAACCACCACACAGAGACATTCATAAGACCGCTTTGGGGTCTACAGATTCAGTAGATTGGGAATATTTAGAAAATACTGAAGATGCAATCAGGAATTTAAAAGATGAGGATTATACAATAATTTCTATTGAACAGGCAGATAAGAGCGTCAAACTTCCCGATTTTAAACCCGAAGAAAATGGCAGATATGCTTTGGTATTTGGTCATGAAGTGACTGGTGTGCAACAGAAAATAGTAAGCATGAGTGATTTATGTTTAGAAATTCCTCAGTATGGAACGAAGCATTCGTTTAATATTTCTGTAAGTGCTGGTATTACTCTTTATCATTTCTATTATCATTTTTCAGAAAAATCTTTGCCAAAAGCTAAAGGCTAAAAGCAAAAGGCAAAACTTGCAGCAAGCACCGGAAATA
>CAYFRV010000049.1:0-14941 GCA_964345495.1 uncultured Bacteroidales bacterium
AGCATCTTTTTTCTTCGGATAATAGCGCAAAAGACGCAAAAGAAGCTTAGCTAAGCATTGTAGGAAATAATAAGCGGAACAAATTAAAAGGCGGAAAGGACTCATTCAGGGATTTTCCACCTTTTTTAGCTTATCTTACTTTAGACTCGAAACCACCGAATGACCACCGAATGACAACAGAACTAAAACCGAACTACGATCTTATTAAACGAAACAGTTATGTGCCGGTCCTTATAGTGAAAAAAGTAACCCGCAGTAAAACCTATTATCGAACCCAGGATCACGTCGGAAGTCCAGTGATCGTTTTTATAAACTCTGCTGAAAGCTACTGAAAACGGAATTGCATAAAGCCATCGTGAATATTCCTCGGCATAAGGAGTTATGAAAGCGAAAGCAAGAGAAGCATGTCCTGATGGCAGAGATTTATAGGAATTATTGCGCCAGCTTATGGGATCAAAATGATACGGGTCTTGTTGTTCATAAGGTCGCGCGCGACTTAATGACAGTTTTAAAAACTCTGTTACTAAAGCCGTGGCACCAATACTTTTAAAAGCATTCCAGGAAGTGGTTTTAAGACTTTCATCATTGAATAAGTAACCTGATCCCAATAAAAGCGCATTCATCGGGAGTACAAGTTTTTTACTCCCGCCATAATTCGCATAATTTGTAAAATCATCCAGGTAATTGTTCCGGTTATCATTCAGAACATTTTGAATTGATTTGTCCATAAGAAGCGAACCTCCGAATAACAGAGAAGAACTGATCCCAATATTAGTAATTACTTCTCTTTCTGAAGAATCTAACACATGCGTTTGGGCCTTAGCAGAGAAAGAGATGAAAAAAAACAATAAATAAACCAGAACCCATTTCACACTATAGCTAAAAACTGAATAACCCATTAGTCTCTTATATTCAAAGCATTTCATAGATGTTAATAATATGAACTCAACACAAAAATAAATTTTAAAAGTGTTTTATAAAAGTAATTTTGTTGCCTGATTCTCTCATTAAACCAATTCATTCTAAATTACACAGCCTTTAAATTTTTTCTCTAATTAAGACTATCTCAATGGAATTATTAAAAATAAAACTTTCTATTCTTAATAAGATCACAAATAACTATGACCTGATTATAAACTTTTTATAAAGAAATCTGTTATCTTAACAGAAATCAACAATTATATTTATGACAGGGAATGATCAGAATATAAGTGTTACAAAGCTCTTATATGATTACAACAAAGGCAATGAAAAAGCCTATGACAGGTTATTTTCATTGGTTTACAACCAGCTTAAAAAGGTTGCGCACAACATCAAATTCAGACAACCTGAATTTGAGACATTAAACACAACGGCTCTCGTTCATGAGGCATACCTCAAACTAGCCGGGAATGAAAACATTCAATGGGAAAGCAGGCGTCACTTTTACAGTCTGGCCTCCAAAGCAATTCGCCACATTCTTATAGATTACTCAAGGAAAAAGTTGGCCAAAAAGCGAGATACTCCAAAAGATAGTATTGAAGAGAATTTTCAGGTTAACTTTACTCAGGAAACCGCATTGGATATTGAAGCGCTCGAAAAAGCCCTAAAAAAACTGGAAAAGCAAAATCCAACCATCTCAAGAATTGTGGAGTGTAGATTTTATGGTGGAATGAGCATAAAGGAAACAGCAGAGACTTTAAATACATCAGAATCAACGGTTAAAAGAAGCTGGGCCATGGGGAAACTCTGGCTTCACCGGGAAATAAAGAAAATACAAGAGCCGCAGCATACTTACTAATTACAACACAAACTTATCATGGATATTATCAATGAAAAAATCTGGAATGCAATACAAAATTATATTGATGAAGATATTGATAGTATTGAAGATATCAGTGAGATTGAAAAAAAACTTAAAAAATTAAAAAAAGAATACCCGAAGTACTACGATGAAATAAAAAAGCTACTGGAACAGCGTGAAAAAGCCACAAATTTCTTTGCTGAATTAGGAACAGAAATTCAAAGCTCTGTTGAAGAAAATTATTTCCAGCGTGGTTATCAAATTGGTGTTTATCAGATTGACAGACTCATTTCCAGCGGAGGAATGTCCAATGTTTATCTTGCCAGCCGGGTGGATGGGCAATTCGATCAACAGGTGGCAATTAAAGTACTGAAAGAAAGCATAGATAATAAAATTCATCAAGAGCAATTTCAGCGCGAAATGCAAATCCTGGCTTCACTAAATCATCCAAATATTGCGACCATTTATGATGGGGGACTAACGAAAGAAGGTCGTCCTTATTTCATTATGGAATATATTGATGGCGAAAATATTACTGAATATTGCGATAATTATCAACTAACAATTGAAGACCGTTTACATTTGTTTAACGAAGTCACCAAGGCAGTGAATTATGCCCACCAAAACCTGATCATTCATAAAGATCTGAAACCCGGAAATATCATGGTTGATAAAAACGGATACTTAAAGCTAATGGATTTTGGCGTGGCACAGATCATCCATGAGAAAACAACAGAAACAACCGACTTTAGGGCTTTCACCCCCAGATATGCATCTCCTGAACAAATAAATAACCAGAAGGTAACAACCCTTTCCGATATATACCAGCTTGGTGTTTTGTTACACAAACTTTTAACCGGATTGCACCCTTCTTACAATCAAAACCAACAATTTTTAAATACCTACCATCAATTTGACAGGTTAACGGTTAATGATCAATATCAAATCTTAGCATCCAGGAAACTACTCACTAAAAAAAAGTTATACAAAAAAATCAAAGGTGATCTGGAAGCAATTATCAAATTAGCCCTGCAATATAATCCACACGAGCGATACAACACAGTGATG
The DNA here is from genome assembly GCA_964345495.1 of uncultured Bacteroidales bacterium. Taxonomy (GTDB): domain Bacteria; phylum Bacteroidota; class Bacteroidia; order Bacteroidales; family UBA12077; genus JAGXLC01. The sequence goes on from CAYFRV010000049.1 coordinate 2,852, forward strand.
GAGATGCAATCAGATATTTATAATTACTTTAATAATCAGCCTGTTAAGGCTAAAGGAGAGCATTTCAACTATCTTTTTTTTAAATTTATCCGGAGAAACCGCTCAAAAATTAATGTTGTACTCCTGTTTATAGGAATTATTTCAGCTTTAACAATCAACTACACTATTGAGCTAACCCATCAAAAAGATACAGCGCAGAAAAATGCCCAGAAAGCCAGACAATCTGCCAGTCGGGCTAAAAGTGTTACAAATTATTTGAAAAGCATTTTTATGTTGGGGGATCCCTTTGTTAATTCAGCCAAAAATATCACTTTAGATCAAATGTTAGAAATGGGCTACCAACGACTAAACAACTCCAAAGAGCTTAATCCTGACGTCAAAGCTAATATTCTTATTACCATGTCCGAAGTATTACGTGAAAACGAAAAGTTTGATAAAAGTCTGGATGCACTTCATAAAGCGCATCTGATCATAGATTCCATCAATCCAGAAAATCATCTGTATAAACGTAGGGTTTACACCCAGTATGCAACCCATTTCAGGAAGTTCAACCAATTGGATACAGCATCTTATTTTATCCATAAAGCGTTAAAGATTGACAGCCTTTACAAAGATGAGTATCCAGTAAACCTCACCTACGACCTTGAAGAATATGGAAAAATCTATGCGCTAAAGAGAGAATATGATAAAGCGATCCCTATTTATAAGAAAGTGATCGATCGCATGGAAACTCATGACACATTTGATAAGAAAAAGATAAAAGCGGGAGTTGAGTCCACACTGGGAGAAATTTATTTAAGGCTGAGCGAATATGATAGTGCACGTAAATATATTTTTAAAGCATACCATGTGCATTCAAACATGACGGATACGATGAATTCTTACTACGTTAATGACCTCTCCAAAATTGCCGGATTATATCTGGAACTGGAAAAACTGGATTCTGCCATGTTATTTATTGATGAATCTATTAAAAAGACAAGACAAGTATACGGAGACACTTCCATTAAACTGATAAACAGATACTATACAGCATCAAGAATTGCCCATAAGAAGAATAACTTCAGGAAAGCCCAGGATTATGCTATGAAAGCTTATAAAATTGCCGAAAAAAAATATGGGAAAGACCATATCAAAACAGCTTACAGGTTGAATACCCTGGGGCTTACTTATAAGAATTTTGGTATGCCGCAAAAAGCAGAAGGGTATCTTCGCAAAGCTTTACAGATCAAAGAAAATAATTACCCAGATTACAAATATTCTATTTCCATTTCCCAGTACAATCTTGCAGATGCCCTTTTAAAACAGGGTAAAACACAAAAAGCACTGCAACTTTTCAGGGAAGTATACAAAGTTGAAAAAGAGCTATACTCTGAAAACGATCCCAATTTTGCCTTTACTATGACCAAGTTGGGACGAACGCTTATCGATTCAGAAAATACAGATGAAGCTTATCCTTTATTAAAAAAAGCTTATGCAATAGTAGAAGAAAAGTTCGACTCCATTCATTCCCGCAGGGCTAAATGTGCAATAGCACTGGCTGAATATTACCTGAAAAAGCAGAAGTGGAAACAAGCCAGCGATTTTGCCAAAGAGGGAATGATCATTTATGAACAAATCAATGGTAAAGATCACTGGAGCTATGAATACACTTCTGCTTTAAACATTCTCTCCAAATGGGCAGGGAATAATAAAATACATTATTCCGGTCAACTTGAAGAAATTATTCATTCTATGAGAAAACAACCCTATGCAGAACAATATTTTATCAATCAGCTTATCCTGTACGCCAAAGAACTAGGCCTTAACCTGCAAGATAACCTTTCTGCCTAGCGAAATCGGTAGGTATACTGCAGACTTGCCATGTTTTCTGAGAATCTCATATTGTCAGTTTTGTTTTTATTGATTTTAAACATAAGGGTTATTGAATGACCTGACTCTAATCGGAAACTGGAATTAAAATGCAATCCCAGAATATAACCCCCTTGTTTTCCATCTACTTCATTTCGATTATAATTACTTCGGATATTAGTTTTGAGTTTATCGTTAAAAAATCCCTGACCTATTCCAAGGGTTAATCCGTATCTTACAATTTCATTTACAGGTGTTTGCATTTTAGTATAATTTACTCCTGACTTCAGACTAAATTTACTTTTGCTATTTCTGAATGCATAATTAAGGTTTCCTGTATTGGTATTTGTTTCTGTGTTATCCCTTGTAAACTCATTATGATCTGTCAAACCCTGCCGATTAAAAAAGAGTGTGAACTGATGGGTTCTTTTTTCTTTACGAAACGTTAACCGCGGAATGACAGAAATATTACTGTTTACCATTGCAATCTTTGTTGTATCATTCAAATCAAGTAATGCAGGATTTTGGTTAAGCTGATAGTTGGAATACTGCATTGTTAGTCCAAAAGCTCCCCGGGTGTTCCAATTAAGATTTGCAGAACCGATCTCTCTGTTAGTGGTTACTGCTTTGTTTTTCATCAGGTTATCCTGCTCCAGCCCAAGAGATGCGGAAACGCTTAAACGCCCTTTAAAAAGACGAAAGGTCGGAGAAATGGTATACTGTTCCAGGTCGTTTGTCATATAGTATACTCCCATAGACTGGAATTCAGGCTGTACTCGTTTATACATACCACGAATACTGAAATTCTGAAACTGAAGATTCAGGGCGGTATGCCCGGCAAAATTGAAACGGCTGGATAGCCGAGGTTCATAAAAGGTGGTTAAACTATTGGGCAGATCAATTTCACCGGGGTCAATAGACTCTGAATACATGTTTCGGGTATAGGCGCTTCCTGCAGTTTCCAATTCCCAGCTTAAATTTTTCATCAGCTGCAATCGGGTAGATAATCCTACAGTAAGATTTTCAGAGGGCAACACATTCAAATCATCGGTAGATGAAAGTGAGGTTGTATCATCTTTGGCTTTAAATACCATCAAATCAATGTAACTTTTATGACTTCCATAACCGAGTTTCACCCCATATCCCATTCGCTTGTAAGCAGGGATATGAAAACTACTGTATTGGTCATTTAATTTTGCCTGTTTTTCACGTAACCGTCCATACATTACTTGAAATCTGAATTTTCCGGGGTTCAGCTCAAGACCTCCACCTAAAAAAGTATGATTGTTCAGGGTATATGGAGAGAAAGCCATACTTGAATATCCCAGATGCATTTTTATCCATTTATAGCGTGGCGAAATGCCAAATTGCTGAAAAGGATTGCTGGAATTAAACTGTTGATTAGCATAGGACAATGTCAGTGGAATTTGCCATCCGTAAAGTGAAAGCACTGCATTCCCCATTAGGCTGTATGCATAAGGGTCCTGTCTATTATAACCCAGCGTAGTATTGTAATAACCTGTACGAAATGACAGAGATCCATTAAATTGTACACCGTTTCCACTGCCAACCTGTTCTATATCCTGAGCCGACATCAAGTGACTAAAAAATAAGAATAGTAAAATTAAAGTTACTTTCAAATTCATAATGCTATTCATTTTTATTGACCATTACAGAAACTTTAGAACTTAACGGACTGGTTTTACCATCCTCTCTCTTAACCTGGATAGCATAACTGTATTTCCCTTCCGGCTGCAGCCTTCTGTCATAGAATGTACGTTGATCACTATTGGCTGTCTCGTACATCCGAATGCGCTGCTTCCCGTTTCCTCTGTAAATCACATAAAACACCTGCTCCTCCCGGGGATAATCCCAGTTTAATTCTACCATTCCTTCTTCAGAATTATAGGTTGCCCGGATTTCATCTACGCCATTAACCTTATAGAAATGAATTTTTCGTACAGACCGGATGTTGGAAGTGTCTGAATATTTCCCGCTTTCATCTTTTGCAACCATTGCATAACTGGCAGACTCCCGGTTTCCTGTTAGATAATCTGTAGTTGAAGTGGTAGAACTTCCATAAGTTGCTATTTGTAACCATTGACCATCGTCTTTTCGTAATAAAAGATTTTCACTCACATCACGACTGGTGCTTGGCACCCAGTTAATTTTTACAGAGTCCCCGTTCAGATTAACCGACTTAATTTTCGGAGCAACAGGCGGAATGATATCCGGTCGCATTATTTTTAAAGGTTCAGAAAACTCTGAATGATTGTAGTTATTATCCACCGCTACGATCTTATAAAATGCCTTTTTCGTGAGCGTTTGTAATGAAAGGGTATCACTAAAAATAGTATCCTGCAGGGGTTTCCTGGTGAGTTGAACGTATTCATGGTCTATTGTGTTAGCCCTGTAAACCCTGTAACCCATTAAATCATCAGCGTTTCCTCTTGGCCACTTTAGTGTTACAACTCCATTCGTATCAACTTCTCCTGTTAGAGCTTTTGGCTGGATTGGTGGGGTATTATCCGGAACAGGTTCATAAGCAGCCAAAGAGTGTTTGTAATTTCCGGAAGTATCCAGTGCTGTAACGATATAGTAGTTTCTACCCCCTTCATCCGGGCTATGATGTATAAAAAACCGTTTATCCGGAGAAATGATTTTATCATTAACTGGTTTAAAAGAACCTTCCGGACTATCACCCGTACCAATATGAAAACCTTTTAGATCGGAAACTTTTGATCCCTCCGGGTATTCCCAGGAAATTTCCATTTTCCCTTCATTATAAGAAACTTTCACATGATTTGGCTGTGGAGGCGCTTGTAGATCACGCCCACGAACCTCATATATGCTACCCGGCCCAATTTCCTCACCGAAAAAATCAATGGCGATCAAGCGGTAAAAGTAAGATTGATAATTATGTTCCAAACTATCTCCCTCATAAATATAACCGCTTTCAAGTCTTTCTGAATTTTCCGATACTTCCGTATTATAAACAATAGGAGCCTTACTTATCTCTGACCAATCTGATTTATTAGAAGATTTCTCAAGCCGGTAAGCAATGTATTTACGCACAAACGCTTTATGAAACCAGTTGATCCTGGCGGAATGGTCCATCCCGGTAAGGTTTAAATCAGGTATTGTGTAATTCGTTTTAGTAAAAGTATTCACTTCCACTCTCTTTGCTAATTCTTCAGATCCATTAATGCGAATCCGGTAAATATATTTTTGCCCGGATTCTGACTTATTATCAACAAATTGCAAACCCGAAGCCTTACTGCTTTGCTCAGACATTGCTGAGAGATAGAAGTGCAAAAACATTCTTCCCTCCAGTTCTTTCTCCTTCTCTTCTACCTCTGCAAAATTAACTGCCTCATTTTGAACACCTTCTTCCATATCATATAGAATCGTTTTCAATTCCCCAACAAAAGGGTTATCAGAACTCAATTCATCCATTCGTCCCGCTGTAAAAGGTTTTATTGCTTCAGATGTAAGCATCTGAAACTCTCCATCGCCAATTGCAGTTTTGCGTTCTATCATATAACCATTGGTTTTTCCCAGATACCATACCTTTGGCTTTAGAGGCTGAATCTTCAGATGAACTATTCCATCTTTAACCTTGGAATAAACTTCAAACTCATCAGACTCCTGAGACATGATAGGAAGAGAAAGCAATAATAAAAACGTGCCTATAATAAAGTACTTCATTTGTATAGTTTTTAAAAGTTAAAATATATGGTTTTAGTATATGTAGATCCTTTAACAACTCGCAATCTCAGTTTGTAATTACCATTAGGCATCGGTACATAATCAGCTCCTTCGGGATCATTAGAGGAGGAATAGCCCGGAGACCGACTCATGAAATATTTGGCAACTTCAACTGATGAGACCGTTTCATTCTGAAATTCCTGATAGATTTCTTTCTCCAACTCAACTTGCACGGCCATTACCGTGGTCAAATCCTCGTCACTTGTTCCTACATAGGAATAATCCGTAGAGAAATAATAACTATTACTGAAATTCGTGTTTGATACATTGTTATAAGAATTAGAATAACTGCTTGTATTCGATGAACTGCTGTAATCAGGTTCCCAGCCATATTCAATGTCATTATTGCTCAATGGCCCATTGAAATAGGAAGGCAAAGACCATCCTCCATAATAACCCTTAATCCGATATGGTTCCTGACCAAACGCCTGATAAGGAGATGACTGTCTCAAAACCTGATATTTAGCCTTTGTTGTCCATGATTGACTATTGTTTACCGGATAATCAACCCTATTAATAAACCATTCGGGTAAAAAGTTATCACTAACTCCGCTAGTATGCTGCAACCTGAAAGTCAAATCATTATATTCAAGCTTGTTATTATAGTTATTCTTGTACCCTTCAAATCGTTCCGGACCCTGGACGCGTATTTCCAGTTTCTTCACAGAGCGTCCGCCTACATTTTGCTGGTATACAGAAACTTCTGCATCAGTAAGACTATTGATTTTCTCCTGCATTGTATTATACATGCTGGTACGGAAACTGTACTCATAAAGTACAGGAGCAAAAGCAGTTTTATCTACTTCAAAATCTGATGCTGAATAATTGGAATTTGTATTGTAGTTATCAGCTACACTCTGGTTGCTATTTGTATTACCCCAGAATATGGAGTTAGAATAACCGTTGTTTATATTCCACAATGAATTTGTTTCACCTGAACTCTCATCCGGTTTAACTGCAACGATCTTTAAAGTGTAAATCGTTTCAGGATCAAGGTTTGGCATACTATAACTTAGCCTGTTTGAATAAATTGATGTATTCACCAGATGCTCTTCTTCACCGTCCCGCGACACAATCTTTACCTTAATCTCTTTATCTGAAAACTGCTCAAAGAAACCAGACATATTCGATCGGAATTCAATATATCCCTGCGAATAATCGCCTTTTTTAAAGTAACGTTCACGTTTTACAGGTACCATCTTTTCAATATCATTATCCACAATCTCTTCTTTGATTGTTGTTTTAAAAACAGCACGTTTTACTTCTTTTACAACCCGGTTATCTTCATACACCTCTTCCCAATTATTATCTGATTTCTGATACAAAGTAGCTTCAGCAACCATCTCATAGTATGTTTCAGATTGAAGCTGTTCATTCATTTCAATTTCAAGCGCTTTAAGATCAGAAGAGGGAGTAGCATCAAGATTTACACGTTGTGAACCATTTAGCTCTTCAATATAAAAATCATATCCAATTTTATAACTTACACTAACGCTACCACCCTGACCATCAGAAAAACGATAATCTTTCGGCTGATCTACAGCGTAGTTATATTCTACCGCCGGAATCATGGAGGGTGATATATCTTCCTCCCCCTGTGTGGGTGACATTCTCTGAATAAAAGTTACATCCTCGTAAGGGTTTTGTACATCAGGCTCTGCATCTGGAAGGGTCATATTACAAATTTCACCCAGGTGGAAGGACTTAGAAGGTCTCCATGTAGCAGGTCCCACCTTAAATGTTGCCTGTACCTTTCCTTTTACACCCGTTGGATTGGGCACTCCGCCTTCTGCAAGTGCTGCAAGACTTGTCTGGAAGTAAGTCATTCCCCTATTTCCTTTACCATAGAACCGTGCATTTGCAAGAAAATAAACCTGTCCCCTAGCATACCAGTTATTTACTCCAAAATCCGAACGACCGTTGCATAAAATGCCTTCCTGCGACCAGTTCATGACAGATATATCGTAACCAGCCAACAGACCTGCATCAATATAACATATCTTTGCATCAAGCTTTTCAACTCCAAAATCCATCATCAAGCCATGAGCAAACCCTGCACCATGTGTGATAGCAAGTTGATTAGGAGACTCCGGCGGATCGACCGATAATTCCCTGGTAATCTCGGCCGGGGGATCAGGAATTTGCGGAATATTGGAACCCACCATAAAATAGGAACCATTTGTAAAGGAAATACCATCTGTTAGCGCTACTGTAGTGGATATCCTATTACTAGGTTCACCCAGTTTAACATACCAGTTTTTGATGCCCATGTTGGGTTGGAACTCAAAATGAAATTCAGCCGGCATGTCCCCTGTAATTTTAGGATTTTCAGCTGGAATCCGTATATCTTTATCTGCGCTTCCTGAAAAGATTCGCTGCTCAAAGTCATAAGTCAAATCGATTGTCCCCTTAAACTCAGGATTGGTACGGTCCATGATATCCTGCATGAAATAAGAGTCACCGCCTATATCCAGTCGTGTTAATCCGCTGTAATTATTCCAGCCAACCTCAAATGTTACATCAGAGTTCCACGGCCGGGGATCTCCCTGTAATCCTCCAATGACAGTAGCTTTCAATCCCATCGAACCTTCCTCTGGTTCATAGTCTGATTTAACTTCGTTATTGGATGAATTTAGTTCATCAGTAGTTGGTAGCGAAGTGTTTTTCATATTGTAGGCCACACCTCCGCCAAAGCCGTAAAGTCCAAGCCCAAAGAAACCAATACCTCCACTACTCCATTTGGCGGTACCATCTACGTAGAAATACCTATAATCATCAACTGTACCGAACAATCCATTGACATCAACACCAATTGATTCCAAAAATTTGGCCTGCAGAGTGCCCTGAAAACCTTTTCCATAGACAGGATTATTTTTAAAGAAATTAATCATTCCATGTACTTCCATAACACCCATGTTGGCATCCAACTGGATCTCATCCAGAGAAACATTTGCGCTTTCCCATCTTAGTTGAGTAGCATTATAATTAGCTTCCAGGTTCAGGCGTGTATTTCCGGCCAGCGAGTTCGGATTTCCTGAACCTGTAAAATTGAGTCCCATATCCAGGTATAATGAAGTTTTTGTTGAACTAATCTCATTGAGTCCTATGTCAAAATTCGCATCGGGGCCTGAACCATTATTTCCTCCAAGGTTGGCTCCAAAACCTAACAATGATGGTGAACCGGAAGCATCCAGGGCAACTGCTCCATCAAGACGTATGTAGCGGGGTTTGTTTTTAAGGATCAGCCGTTCAAACTCGAGTCCGCCAATGGATACTTTATTCAGCACACCTACCTCATTTTCAAGTGTCAGTTGACCATTTAAGGTGGCTTCAAGGGTGACATCGTTGTTATTACGGATTGAAAGATCCAGTGCTGACGACTCATATAAATCCATTTTTGCGTACCACATTGGTACATTGATCTCGCCCCTGGAAATTATATTAAAATCATAATCAAGCGTATTGCTCAGGTAACTCATGTGTGTGTTATAATTAAAAGCTGAATCTGAGACAGGCATTAGAATTTCACCTCGCATAGCAGCAGAATCAAGATGGCTGGCAACCAGCTCCATTGCCAGATAATCTACTGAAAACTCCCAATCACCGATACTTCCTTCATTCCTGGCAAGCACACTGTTTGCTTCCAGAAATGTTGAAACTCCATGCTGATCAATCAAAATATTTGTGCCAGTCACTTCAATCCGCTCATTATTATTCTTATCGATGAACCGAGGCATCATCATATTGAATGTTTTTATATACAGCCCCTTCCATGTAGCATTGCGATCTGTTGATGCATATTGATCAGGAAAAACAAGGGATGGATCATTTTTTTGATCGCTGTGGTCCAGCACTGCGTTTTGAATACGAAAACTGTAATCTTCCATTTCAGGAAACTGATAGCGCCGGTTATGGTCAAATAAATTACCTGCGATCAGCCAGTCTGACCAGTCTGCAAAATGTGTGGAAAAATTCAGCGTAACTGAATCTGTTTTATTCTGAGAGCCATCGGCATTTTCATAGCGAATGACCTCCGGTGACAAACGCATATCACCTTCTGCAAATACACGGCGGAAACCATTGCAACCAAAAGAAGCATAAGTTCCCGAAGCCCCATCATACTTATAAAGTTTCATTCGTACATCATCAGAGAATTTAATATGTACATCTTCTAATAAGTACAAAGTAGCCGAATCTGAAGAAGCAAGCCCCGAAGGATTGATGCAAATATTCTTAGACCCTAAACTCAGGTATTTATTTTGATCCTCAGGAGCTTTAATCATTGAAACGGTATTAAATGTAGCCTTTTCCGGCTTTAAAATTAGACCTACTATGGCAACCTGGTAGTAATCCCCTGGTGTTCCTATTCCAACCGGCAACTCGACTTCTGTATCGTTTTGTAAATTCGCTGGTAAATTAGCGGGATCGCTAAGATAATTATATAAAGACTCCTGATCTGTATCAGGTAAATCAATACGGTCACCCATATCTGATACCATGCTTTGATTGGAATAAGAGGAATTCTTCGCTTTTGCTTTTACATCTCCGGCGAAAACCCGGCCATTATTATTAATCTTTACATTCGAAAGCTCTGCTTTTACAGAAACCGGGATGAAATCCACAGGGAGTATTTTACCTTCGCCGTTTAGCATATCGCCCGACCAGTTCGCTGTGGTTATTTCCACTTCAAAATGTCCAACATCAATAATATCTCCCACCTGGAAAGTATCTGTCGGGGTTTGATCTATCCCTGATATATCAAAATCGCAATCACCCCCGCAGGCAAATGCCTCAGAAGCATCATCCTCCGTTTCTTCCACGGTGTCATTAGCCATTGAAATGGTATCTTCAGCTACAGAAAAGACATGGATTTCACTTTGCCCATCATTTTTGATTAACACCTGACCTTGTGGATCTTCAGCTGTCACCCGCATAGCATAAGTTTTACCCGGTTCAAGTTCGGGCTTGCTCATATCATAAAGCATCCCCGGAGCTATAAGATCGATTTCCCGGTAAAAAGCATAATTGCTGTTGTTCATAACAAAATAGGGATCCTGCGTATTCTGATTAAGTTCAATTATGCGTACATCATATTCAAAGCTGCCCGAGCCTCCTGGTGGCGGCGTCCAGCTAAACTGAATATTTTGAGGGTTTCCTGTGGTAACTGTAGCCTCATTAGGCGGATATGTTATAGAGGGCGGATCAGGATGAATCAACAGAAAATTTGAGCTACAACCCAACGGGGGCTGAGCAGAAAGGGGAGAAGAAGTATTATAATCAAATGCCTGAACACAAACCTGGTAATTCCCCTCTGGCAAAACACCTGTTTGTGCTAATTCTTTATAGCTAATTCCGCTAAAGTTTATTTGATTTCTGCTAAGGTTTGAATTGTATGCTTTAAGATCAGACAGGTTGAAAACCCTTACTTCACCCGGGCCAATATTGATGGGACGGGCAGGCACAAAACTCATTGGCAGGCTCACGGAAACATTATTATTAGACTTTATTTCAGGTAGAAGCTTAACCTGATAGCTGCTATTTAGATCATTATTCTGAACAGTAACGGTTATAAGATCAGTGTACTCGGAATTAAAACCACCCTCTGTACCAATGTAATCTGAAAAATATGGAGAATAAGGAGGAGTAACCTGTACTGTCAAATTAAGTGGTCTGTTTTGAGATTTGCTATTCCCGATTAACAAAACTGAAAAAAGCAAAATCAGCAATAATTTCCATAATGAATTCATAATGTGCATGATAATAAGTTTAAATTTGCATATCTTTTATTAATCTCACGGGATTTCTATAACCTACCGAAAAAGCTGCTGGACATCGTTTGTTTTATAGCAGCAGTAGTTTTGAAATACCATTTTTTGGTAAACACGATAAAAAAAGAAAAACAGGTCAGATTTTTTTTTCAAAATTTTAGAACATACCGACCATCCAATAAAGGGTAATATTCATTCAATTTAAACAGAAAAAGGGTTAACAAAAAAATAAAAACGGAGTTAGCCTAATATAAGAACTAACTCCGTTTCTGTTTAAAGGAAAACAAACCTTTGATTAAAATTCATAAACTATAAAATAAAACTCCCCCTGAACCAGAGAATTTGTTTCATCGTATAATTCCACTAACATATCACCACTAACACTGCTCACATTCACTGTTATCCCTCCATCCGAGAAATATGGGGTAACCATTGCAACAACAGGATTATGAGCCGTGAAATAGGTATTATCAATGCTTATCTCATACCTGGAATACGTACTATTCCATTGACAAGTAAAATTTCCCGTTCCTCCTTCTATATCAGCATTAGCGTCTATGTTTCCCATTGCAACCGGTATCAGATTAGATGATTTGGTAACATCATTCGTTGAATCCGTATCGATATGTTTTGGTTTAGCCAGTAAGTCATTATAATCTCCACTGAAATCATCCGTGGCATCCTCATCAATGTTGGCAGGAAC
>CAYFRV010000050.1:0-14910 GCA_964345495.1 uncultured Bacteroidales bacterium
TTCGTGGCACTGTGCAGAACAATATCTATTCCAAAATCTTTGGGATTTTGATTCACCGGAGAGGCAAAAGTATTGTCCACGATGGAAATAAGTTGATATATCCTGGCAAAGTCAGCCATTTCCTTCAGATCAATCAGTGATAACAATGGATTTGAGGGCGTTTCAAGATAAATAAGTTTTGTATTTTTTTGAACTTCCTTTTCAAATGCAGAAACAGAATTCTCCTCTACCAGCGTATATTCTATATCGAATTTATTGAGCTCATTCATTATAAAGTTGGTGGTCCCTCCATACAATCCACGTTGGAAAATCACATGATCTCCCGATTTCAGAAAAGTAAACAAGGTAGAACTAACGGCGGCTAATCCAGAAGAAAAAACAATGCCATTTTCTGCATTTTCCAAGCTTGCAACTTTTTGTGCTACCGCATATTGATTGGGGGTATTGGAGTATCTTGTGTATTCAATTTTTTCTGTATCCAGATATTTATAAGAAGTAGACGTAAAAATTGGATTGTTTGTTCCACCTGATAAATCTTCAATTTGTCCGGCATGAACAGCTAAAGTTTCTTTGGATGGTTTCATAGTACAATTGTTTATTATTAAGTGTTAGGAAGATAATAAAAATTAGAGTGGCAAACAATAGACTCTTGTTACACGATTTGAATTAACGCAAAGGAGAATTTCAATCAGATACTTTGTAATGCAACAGATCTACAATTTTGATTCATCCAAAAAAATTCCATAACTTTGAGATTGAACTAACAAATACCCCCAATGAAGAAGATAAGTACAATTTTATTATTTTCACTGATAGCAATTGTTTTTACAACTATGTGCACAAAAGAGAGCAAAAATTTTCACACGGTTTCTCCTGATGGAAACTTAAAGCTAAATTTCTTTTTAAAGGATAGCAAACCCTTCTACTCTTTATGGAAAGGAGAAAAACCAATCATCGACTCTTCCCGCCTGGGGTTTAAAATGAATAACATGCCGAATCTGGATGGCAGTTTTGAAGTGATTGAAACTACCTCCGACAGTAAAAATAAAACCTGGACACAACCCTGGGGTGAAGAGAAAAACATTACCAATCACTACAATGAACTCAAAGTACAGCTATTTAACGAACCGAAAAACCTGCATCTGAATATCACATTCAGACTCTATAATGATGGATTGGGCTTCAGATATGAAATTCCGACACAAACTTCTTTTGACTATGCTGAAATTTCAGATGAACTGACAGAATTTAACCTTCCGGCGGATCATAAAGCGTGGTGGATTCCAGGAAATCCGGATTCCTATGAATTTCTTTACAATCAAACACCAGTCAGTAAAATTGACTCGGCAAACACTCCGGTTACCATTCAAACCAACGACGGACTATATTTGAGCATCCATGAGGCAGCCCTGACAAATTATGCGGGCATGCGACTAAAAAAAGCCAAAAGTAATAGCACTTTACTTCAATCAGATCTTGTCCCCTGGCCCGATGGACTAAAAGTAAAAGCAGACCTGCCTCTCTTCTCTCCCTGGAGGACTATTCAAGTGGGTGAAACTCCGGGAGACCTGATCGAATCTCCCCTTATTCTGAACCTCAATGAACCCAATAAATTAGAAGGTATCTCCTACATTCGGCCTATGAAGTATGTTGGAATCTGGTGGGGCATGCACATTGATGTCAACACCTGGCATGAAGGTCCAAGGCATGGTGCAACAACAGCAGAAGCCAAACGATACATTGATTTTGCTTCCAAACATAATATCAAAGGATTGCTCGTAGAAGGCTGGAATAAAGGCTGGGAATCATGGCTATCCGGAAACAATGTTCAGAATTATACAAAACCTACAGATGATTTTGACATTGAAGAGGTTGTTCAATATGCTAAAGATAAAGGAGTTGAACTTATTGGTCATCATGAAACAGGCGGCAACGTTCCGATGTATGAAGAACAAATGGAAGATGCTTTTCGCTATTACAAAAATTTAGGAATTCATGCAATTAAAACCGGCTATGCTGGACAGATGAAACCGGAGGGGACTTATCACCACAGTCAAATTATGGTTAATCATTACCGGGAAGTAGTAAAGTTAGCCCACAAACACCAAATCATGATTGATGCACACGAACCTATTAAACCAACAGGTATTCGACGCACCTATCCCAACATGATGACACGCGAAGGAGTGAGAGGTATGGAATACAATGCATGGAGTAAAGGAAATCCGCCTGAACATACAACCATATTACCCTTTACCAGAATGCTTGCCGGTCCGCTGGATTATACTCCGGGTATATTCGATATTCTTCTGCAAAAGCACAAAGACATTAGAAAAAAACACGCAAATGAAAACTTCGATAAACGAGTTCATACTACGCTAACCAAACAACTGGGATTATTTGTTATACTTTATAGTCCGCTTCAAATGGCCTCCGACCTGGTAGAAAATTACCAGAATCATCCTGCATTCAAATTTATAGAAGATGTGCCGGTTAATTGGGAAACATCAAAAGTCATTAATGGAGAAATTGGCGATTTCATTACTATGGCTAGAAAAGACAGAAATAGTGATGACTGGTATGTGGGAAGTATAACTGACGAAAAGGCAAGATCCTTCACCATCAAACTCGATTTTCTCGATAAAGATAAAGAATATAAAGCAGAGATATATAAAGACGGAAAAAATGCGCATTGGGAAACAAATCCAACAGAATACATAATTGATAAGATGACGGTTAAAAAGGATCAAACAATTACTTTAAACCTTGCACCAGGAGGAGGTACTGCCATAAGATTTACGCCCCGTTAACCGTTTATTTATTATCTTACATGGGGAAACGTAGATGCTACTCTTGAAATGACACACTAAATCTGTAAAAGAGAAGGAATTATAACCGGAGTAAATTGGAACGAAGAAGAGTTAAGAAAGCAGGTACTCGCATTTTCACCCTGGAAAAATGTTCAACTACCGCGAGGGATTAGGAAAAGAGGATGATCACATTCCGGAGAAATTCTTCCTAAATGAATTCTCCTACGGTGAGCACAAAGGTGCAGTTGTGGAAAGAACAGATTTTAAACAATATATGAATAAATATTACAGAGAGCGCAACTGGGATACAGAAACTTCCAGGCCAACAAATGAAGTCTTAAGAGAGTTAGGCTTAGGGTTTACAATATCCTAGCAAATTCAGAAGTAGAGATAAAGATTATAATTACCTTCCGTTTTTTAATGAGAAGTAAGCTGTTGGCCTTTAGCTTTTGGCAAAGAATTTTCTAACATTCCGTCTTGCTAATTACTCATTCACACCTGCTGCTGCCTGCTCCCTACTGCAAGCTTCTTATTTGCTCCATCGTTGAATTATTTCTTGCTGGTTCGTCAGTTGTCGGATTTGTTTCGATCCTCCCTGCGAAGCAAAGTTTAACGCTGATTTTTATTTTGCTTAGCGTGCAAAAAAAGTTCACGCAGAGAACGCAAAGAAGACGCAGAAGACTGCGAAGCGAAGAAGTAAATTTCCTTGCACACCTTTGCGAGCTTAATTCAGTATTCATTCAATAGAAATTCGATAGTCATTCGGTTGTTTCGCGTTTATTTGTGCCAATAGCCAATAGCTAACAGCCAACAGCCTATTACTTATTAAAAAATTGATGCTGATTTTAAATTCACCTCTACTTCTGAATTTGCCCAAATTGTTTTATCTGGGTAAATGCGTTATACCTTTCATCTCTGCCGACCGGCAGACGCGTTCCATTACTATCAGAAAAAAAATTCAGCGGACAGTATTTTCATATTGTCCGCTGAATTTTGGTTTATTGTTTTATTCTAAAAATATAATTTATAAAAATGCTTAGAAAGCTGAAACAAACCCAACGCTAAATTTCCCATAGTTATCCTCGTCTACCCTGCCATTTGTTCCAATGAATGAGTATTCAGCAGCAAATCGGATGTTTCGTCTGACAAGATAACCCGCATGAAAAGTAATTGATTGATAGTCAGCAGGGTCAAAATCTGAATCCACCCTGTTATAAAGGCCCATCAAATACCAGTCGCTATTGTTGCCTTTTGGGCTATAAATCAATTCTGCCAGCATACCTTGGGTCTCAATGTCTTCTATACCTGGACGATAACTTTGGTAGCCAGGGAACACTTCTGAATCTTTCCTGTAAGTATATTGATAGTTCAGTTCCAGCTTATCGGAATAAGAAAGAGTCAGATCAGGACCCATTATGACAACCTCGTTGGTTATTTCGTTATTTAATGCATTATCGAGTTTTTCTTTACCAATATATCCAAAACCACCAATGCTCAGAAAATCCCCAATATCCTGAGTGATTCTTCCCATAAAGTTTTTATACTTGTCTTTATCCCAAACATGGTTTTGAGCCTCAACAAGGCCATTTCCGTTAACTACTTCCATCACTATTGTTGTTCCGGTGTTTAAGCCAAGTTCAACCAGTACACCCTTATCGTATGTAAGTTTGATATCCGAATTTCCAATTTGTGATGTATAAAGTTTATAGTCTTCTAGCGATAATCTGAGCTCGCGCTTGAATAAGGGGTCGGATACCTGAAACTGACCAAGATAGACATCCAGTTCTTTATTAAACAGGTTATTAACCATCAAAAATGCATCTTCAACACCTGCAATTTTGCCTCGTTCATCCATGTAGAAATAGAAGTAATAGGATAAGTGTTCAGATAATTCCCCTCCGGAAAGGATTTTCATTAAATAAGGTGCCTCAAGATCGCTTCGTCCTTTGTTACTTACGTTATAGCTAACAAAACCATCTAGTCTTACAGCAATGGGGAAATCCCTAATAAGGGATAATTTATCATCACCAGTTGGAACATAATACCGTGGTGCTTCTTCGTCCTCAAGCCTAAACCCATCACCAGCGAATGTATCTCCATAATCTTTCAATTTTGGAGATGCCGGGGAATGACATGTTTTGCAACTCAGCCTGTATTTTCGTGCAAACGCCGGAATCGAATAACATTGTTCTGCAATAAAACTCGCTCCGATAAACAAGATAATTGTAAATACAAATCGTTTTTTCAGCATAGTAAATAAGTTTTAGGGTAATACGGTAACTTCAGTTGAATGCCGGTTGATTTCGTGGGTTTTATATTCTTCCTTTGGCACATCCAAAAATTCACCTACGGGTTTAACAAGGAGCCGGTAATTCATTACAGCAGTAATTTCCATTTTTCCCGGAGCTACGTCAAACGGAAGATTAAAAGTGAATTTTTCTGTCTTTGTTTCGCGGGGCCCTATTCGATAATCCACTCCCAGCGAATCTGTATTCCATTGCATGATTGTCATTCTTCCCTGGGGATCAAAATATGGCATTCTGTAAATTCGGTCACCTACAGGAACATCTTCTCGTCTAACGCCTTCGAAATTTTCTTTTTCGAGCGGAACAGCCATGTCCTGGTAGGCTTTTTCATCGCTTGCAATGGTATATTTTTCTCCTTCAAAGCCTTTTTTGTCAACAGGAAGGTGATAGGTATTGCCTTCTTCATCTTCTGCTTCCACGTGTAACCAGACTATTCTATCTTCCACGGATCCGGTGGGGAATTTGTGGCCTGTTTTCTGATTAAAAAGTGCAACGTTAAAGACTGCAACGTCTCCGGGTACAACTTTCCGCCTGTCCGGATGAATGCGCAATTCAATGACGCCGTTCAGTTTTCCTGGGTCATGAGCTCCGTGGAAAAGGTGGAGTTTGGTATCCGGATATTCTGCTCCCATTCTGGCGGTTTTCATCCTTGTCTCAGTCATGTGGCAATCCTGGCATTTTACGCCTTCATCCGAATAAGGTCCTTCTTCCCATTCAAGCTGAGTAGATTTCACCCAGGCTCCGTAGGGACTTTTCTCATTATGGCATATACCGCAAAACTCCGCGCTGCTATGCAAATCTGTGGCTACAATCTGATGTTCCGGGGAGCTCTTTTCTCCTTTCCGGGAGCTGAATTTTGTGAATCCGGGTTCTACAATGTAGTTGTGATTATAAGCTGTATCTCCGTCGATGCCTTTAATCAGGTGACATGATTCGCATGAGACAGACTCATTTGCCCTGGATTCTTCTTCAGGCCTGGGAGGAGGCACATCACCGGCAAGGTAGGATGTTGGTGAGTGGCATCCAATGCAACCTTCGTGTACTCCCTCCATGTTGGGATCTTTTTGTGCGTGTGGCACAGCCAGTTTGAAATATTCGATTTCATCCCAATGGTGGTCATAAGCATGAGACATCATAGATTGGCTCCATTGCTGATAAAAGTCGTTATGGCATGACTTGCAACTCTCCGGTTTCTGGAAATCATCGTATTTGAACATTCCAATTTTACCCTTCTGCAATTTGGAGAATACAAAACCACTGATTATTAGTGACATTATAAGAAGAACAATTAAAACCGGCAGCTTTTCCTTCATAAGTATTTTAAATTTTATTCAATTTAACCAGAATCGACAAAAGAAGCAATATTTGAAAATGGGTTTCAAATAATTTAAAATGAATCTAATTAAATTTATCATGCTTAATTATTGAATTGTTGATGCATTAATGGCGGGTGAAATTATTTAAACTTTATTTCCATGTTCTTTTAAATATGACATCAAAACCCGAATTGCTACTTTGATTTGTGGCTTGCAGAAACCAGGAACGCACTATCTGGTATTCCAGGCTGACTTTCTCGGGTTCGATTGTTTTTTCTTTCTTGTCAAAATCAAATGTTTGCTGATACGAAAGATACAAGTCATCTGTAATGTATTTCCCAATTTTCACACTGCCGGATTTCCAGTTTTTGCCGCCTCCAATTTCAACAACATCAAGACCAAGAGTGCTTTGCAATGTTCCTTGCACAAGGTTAGAAACTTGCCCTATTGCCATTGAAGCCGCCAGGTCTGCGGCGCTTTGATCAACCGAACCACGTTCGCGTTCTGTGAGTTGATTTGTTGATTTTCCAAATACGATGTATGAAAGCGCTTCTTGCTCCTCTATTTGTGAGCCATCAAGATAAAAGACAAAGTTTGGTCGCTTACTGCGCCCGGTAATCTGTATTGAAATGGTATGTAATTCCCTGTTTGAGTCCCGGAAATCATATCCAATTTCAAAATCTACCTTAGGGTCAATATTTTTGCCTCCTGTGAATGTCAAACTACCTCTTTCAAATTCAAACTTCTTTCCATAATACTTTAAATATCCACGTTTAATATTCAAGGTTCCAAAAAGATCGATCAGTGCTGCTCGTTTGATTGCTTTCAGATCGCCTTGTAACTCAAAATTCATGTCTTTTCCACGAACCCATGTATTCCCGGGAAGCGTCAAATCAAAAGTTCCTCTGAGGTTCTCATACAAGTTAAATCTTTCTGTATTTTGGGTTTCTTCTGACAAGGTATCTTGTGGCTCTTGCTTTACAGTTTCATAATTTTTTGTAGCTTCTGTCAGCAGAGGAGGGTTGGGATTATCAGAGCGTACAGAAAACTGAGAAAGCATTGCATCGGCATTGATCATGGAATGAACAACTTTTACTTTTCCTTTGAAGACCGGTTCAGCTAATGTGCCTTCCAGAGTAATGTCGGGATTTATTGTAGCATTGTAGCTTTTGGATTTAACCGCCTGAAAATTATTCCCCCGGATATTAAACTGTACTTTATTTCCTTTCTCCGGCTGTGGAAATCTAAGCTCTACTGATCCATTTGCCCTTAAATATCCGTCTCCTGAATTCAATCGCAATTCATTCAACAATAATTCTTGTTGTGAAAAACTGCTATTTAAAGTTATGTTTTTATAATGCAACCCTAAATCTTCGGATTTAAACCTGCCGTTTTTTAAGCCGATGTTTCCGTTAAAATGAGGCTCACCAAGCCGGTTTGAAATGTTTATATCTGCAGAAGCATTGCCGTTTAGATGAATTCCTGAACTTAGCAGGTATGGATTAAGCGTTTCAAGATTCAGTTCCCCGAGGAGGAGATTTGCATGAACTGGTGTGTTTTTGTCAGGCAATGAGAATGTATCAACGAGTGAAAAATGAAACGGTAACATGGCATCAAACTTAACTGATGCACCTTTACTGGTATTCATATTACCTTCAAAAAATAATGAGTCTGAAATATAACCAAAGCGGGTGTAAACATTTCTTAGTTTTAAACTATCCATTACTGCCTGGTCAATGTTCAAATTGCCATTAATTTGCGGTTTTTCAGCGGTTCCTTTTAAAGAAATTTTCCCATTCAGCTGTCCTTTTATATTGGATTTTTCACTTGTTATATTCTGAAGTACAGCAAGATCAATATTTTCAAGCTTCATTTCCATATCTTCATTTCCTTTAAAAGCAAAGTTCCCATGGAAATTTAAACGTTGAGCTCCGGAACGGAAATTTAAATGATGAATCCGGATGGAGTCCTCCTTCATCAGAATATACGTAGAGTCACTGCCACTTTTCCAGCGATCTTTCCATGCATTGAGCTCTAATTCATTCAAATACAATGCGATGTCGTTTGTTATTGCTATTCTGCTGTCCATCAATAGTGATAATGAATCATGCATTTTGAGATCAATCCTGCTATCAATTTGGTTGGAATTGTATAAAGCCTCAATATGAAGCTTTTCTATCGCATTTGAATCCACCATCAAAGTTTCTGCATTGAGATTAGTTTGTGCGAACAGAAGCGAATCACCAAATAATAAACTTCCGTCGCCTTTGAGATATTCCGCGGAAATTGAATCATATAACAATTTTGCTAAATCATATTGAAGGTTAATGTCCAGAGAATCTTTAGGCCCCTGAATATTGCCGTCAATTACACCTGAAAATGAAATGTCCGGTTGATTTATTGCTTTCATTAACGGGTCAATGTCTTTTGCTGTTAAACTGAAGTCTATCTGATTTGATTTCTCAAGATTCCCCTTGCCTTCTGCGCTGAATGCAACAAAAGGAGTATTTAACTGCAGGCCGGTGAATTCATAATTCTGTTTATTGTATTTAATATTGGCATCCATTGAATTGACTGGATAGCCCATAAAACCGGATTGATAAATATTCAGCTCCGTTTCTGAATTCATGCTATCTATCTTTATTCCCTTACCTTTAGTTTTTAACTTAACATTCAGGTCTGAGTAAAGCTTTTTATTATTGGTAAGCTTTGAAAGGTCTACTTCTTTGAACAATGCCTCAACATCGTATTGGATATTATTAAAAATATTTTTTAATCTGAAATTTGAAGAAACACCACCAAACCAGGTATTGGCCTGCAAATCACCGTTAATATCTGCCCTGGCTTTTTCTATATTAAAAATAAGATCATTCAGTTCATAGTCTCCATACTGCACATCCCCAAACTTTCCCTTCGCATTTATATTGTTTTCTTTAAAATCTGTTCCGCTTCCTTTTATTCTGATATTTCCATTAATCAGAGATTTCAACTCCGGGTTTCCGGTCCAGTACGATCCATCAATACTGTCAACCGCCAGATTCAAATCGAAATGCGATTGACTGTCACGTTTATTAAACCACCCTTCTAAATTGATTTTTTGTATTCCCTCTTTTACAGATAGGGAAACATTGCTTTTTTTCAATTTGTTTTTGAGTTCTAATTGAACATGGGGGTCACCATGCAATTCGAAATCAGGAATCCATGGCTTAAACTCAGAAAAATCCAGTGGAGAGATATTTAAATTCAACTGTGATGCCATCAAACTATCAGGCCTGAGGATTCCGCGGCTTTCTATATAAGTTTTACCAAACCTGAGCCGGAAATTATTCCAGGTTATCCTGTCTTCTTTTCGGGTGAACAATCCTGTCATCGTTTCCATCTTCATTTCAGGAGAGCGGCTTTTTGCATAGAACTGTCTTAAGTTGGCTGAAACAGAATCTTTATTAATCTGAAATTCCGAAATAATGCCTAATCTAAGGTATGAGGGTATGGCTGCAGTATCTAATGGGTCTATGTTTGCCGTCAGGCTGTCGATTTCAAATTTATGTACGTTTATTTTCCATGCGAATGATTTGGATGTGTCAGTGCTTTGTTCTTTATCCGCGGCAGGTAAAAGATTTTGAAAATTCCATACAGAATCTTTATTTTGAGAAATATTGACTTTCAAATCGTTCAGATGAATTAACTCCATTTTCAATTCCTTATTGAACAAATGGGATGGAGAATAACGAATGTGAAGTCTTTCCAGAGAGAGTAATAAACTATCGTTCTGACGCACTTCAATATTTTTTATAGAAAAATTTGAGAAAATGCTTCCTTCGATCTTTTCAATATCAACGTCTCCATTTACTGTTTCACTGCCTTTTGAAGATATAGTAGAAGCAAGAAAACCGTTCAAGGTCCCGGAATTCAATAAATATAACAGGATAACAAGCACGAGTAAAACTCCTGTTAAGCTAATTCCCAATATTTTCCCAATTTTTCTTAAATACTTCATTCTTCAAAAAATCCATTTAGAAAGCGTGACCAATAGAAACAAAAAACTGCAACCGGAACCGGTTTTCAAAAACAGGCGTTGCAAAATCAAGCCGTACCGGACCAATTGGAGTATTCACTCTTAGTCCCAATCCCGCATTATATCTCAATTGCTCAAGATCATAATCAAAAGCGTCATCCCATACGTTACCTGCGTCCATGAAAGTAACCCCCGAAAAAATATCATAGACGGGAAAACGCAACTCCAGGCTCCCTTCAAGCATGCTATTTCCACCGATTAATTTTCCCTGTTCATTTTTCGGCGCTATTTGGTGCCTGCCCCAGCCACGGAGAGAAGAGGCCCCTCCAATTAAAAAGCGATCCTCAATTGGAGTTTCGCTACCGTCAAACGGCTTTATAAATCCGGCATCTAATCTTCCTGCCAACACCCAGTCCTTATCCAATTGATAATAGCGATTTATTCCAATTTCACCTTTGTAGTAATCATATTTTGATTTAAATCCAATGCCCATTAGCGTAAAATTGCCATTTATTTTCCAGCCTTTTGTAGGAGAGAAGGGGTTGTCCGTTGTGTTTCTGTTTATTCCAACTGTAATACCAGATTTATTATGAATATCTTTCCGGATTTTTCCCGAAATAGAATCAATTTCAGTCTTGTTTTCCAAAAAATTTCGTTCAAGTGAATACATAAAATAGCCTGTTGTATTGCGGGAAAAAATTTGCTGAAGTGTCAGGCCACTTCCTAATCTTTCAACGCGGTAACTTATTTCGTTCTCGCTGATATAAAAAGGATTGAGTATCAAATTAAGATTATCTGTTAGCAAATTCGGTTGTATAAGCTTTGTTTCCAGACTAAGCGGGTAAAAATGCGAACGCTTCCCTGTGAAAATAAATTTTCTTGCTCCCCCTAAAAAATGCAGTTTGGTTAATCGTGCTGAAACACGCAATCGATCTTCTGTTCCGTAACCTAATCCGGCTTCAAGCGACCAGGGAGAAAGTTCTTCCAGTTCAATATAAATTGGGATGTTTTGTTGTTTTACCTGATCTTTTTGAGGACGAATGACAACATAGCTAAAAATATCGGTATTAAATAGCTTTTGTTGTGTTTGTTCAATTTTTTCCTGTGAATAAATTTCCCCGGGAGTAAACTTTAATTGTTTCCGAACAAAGCGTTCTTCAACTATTGAATCACCTTCAATTGTGGTTTCTCCAAAATAAGCCTTTTCTTGTGGATTAATCTCGTAATGGATATCTACCTTTCTAATCGTTGTATCGAGATCAAGCTGTCTTTTCACTTCAAAAAAGGGATAGCCGTTATCATGGAATTTTTTGCTAATCTCTGCTTCATATTCCAGGATTTTGCTGTCCACAAAACGGTCGCCATCAGTAAAAGGCTGTTTTTTGATAGCTTTAGACAGAATCGCTGCTTGTTCCTCATCTGCCAGTTCAGAATAAGTTACATTACGAATCACAACAGGTTCACCGGTTTCAATGTTTATATGAATTGTTGCTTTCTTCTTATTCCTGTTAATGTCATAAGTTACTTCAGGATTCAGGTAACCATTTCTTTGGTAGAATGTTTCCAGCCTTTCAACATCCTCTTCCAACATAAAAGTCGATAAAACAGGCTCTTTTTTCCAGAATTTGAGCTTTTCAATCAGGGTTTCTCCGCGTGAATTCATTTTGTTCAACAGTAATTCACCGGGAATGGGTTCATTTCCGTGAAATTCAATCTTCTTTACTACATGGTTTTCTTGTCCATGTCCCCGAAATCCCAGAATAATCAGGAGAAAGAGGGTAATTATGTATAAATATTTTTTCAACTATAATTGAAGGGTGTTTGTATCAGTTCAAATGAAATATTTGGTTAATATAACAGCAGTTCATCAGTTTTTGTTTATTTCAAACTTACTGTTATTTGGTTATATCAATATAGTATGTTTTTATCAAAATTAAAAAAAATTGTTAAATAAATATTTTTCAGAGATGGCAACAAATAGCTAAAATTTAATGTTCTTATTTACCTTATTGAAAAATCATAAACATTTAATTAAATTTGGAGTAAGGAGCATATCCTATATAAAACTTAGAACTAATGAGTATACAAACCATTCAATTTGAGACAGATTACAAAAGAGATTTCATGATTGAATTACGAAAAAAGGTTGATGCATATTTTGAAGAAAACAACCTTTCAAAACATGCAAACACTAATATGGTAATTAAGTCCCTTATTATGATTATTTTATACCTTGGGCCTTATTTTCTGATGGTGACTGGAGTAATCTCTTCCCCCTATTTAATATTGTTATGTTGGATTGTCATGGGATTTGGAATGGCCGGGGTTGGAATGGACCTAATGCATGATGCCAACCACGGAAGCTATTCTAATCGTAAATGGATAAATAAAGGGCTTGGCAAATCATTGTATTTTTTAGGTGGTCTCCCAGCCACATGGCAAATACAGCACAATAATATACACCATAGTTATACCAACATTGATGGATACGACGCAGATATTAACCCGGCACCTGTTCTGCGATTTTCCCCTCACAAACCTCATCACAAAATTCACAGATACCAACATATCTATGGATGGATTTTATATGGGCTAATGACTATTCTCTGGATTACCACCAAAGACTTTCAGCAACTATACAAATACCGGAAAGCGGGTTTATTAGAAAGAGAAAACCTATCTTTCAATAAATTGATGATCGAACTATTGCTCTCGAAAATCTTGTATTATGCCATTTTTCTTGCAACACCGCTTTTGGTTCTACCTGTACCGTGGTACCTAACCTTGCTCTTCTTTTTTATCATGCATTTCATAGCATCGGTTTTGCTTAGTGCTATTTTTCAAACGGGTCATATTCTACCGGATTCGGCTTATCCGCTTCCCGATGAAAACGGAAATTTAGATAATAACTGGATTGTACATCAATTAAAAGTAACCTCTGATTATGCTCCCAACAACAAAATATTAACATGGTTTTTGGGTGGTTTGAATTACCACGCAGTACATCATCTGTTTCCGAATATTTGCCATGTGCATTATAAAAAAATCTCCTCAATAGTAAAGGAAGTAACAGATAAACATGGAGTAACTTATCGGATACAACCAACTTTTTTAAAGGCTATTGGCAGGCATGCAAAAATGCTTAAATTATTGGGACAGAACCAAGTATAGTTAATTGAGTTGACTGAGTTAATTAAGTAGCATTATTGCTGCTTTAAATAAATGCCATCTTCTTTTAGTTCGATCAGTTTATTTTTATACAGATCACCTATCGCTTTCTTAAACGTCTTTTTACTCATATTCAACTTATCTTTAATATCTTCCGGCTTGCTTTTATCAGTCAGCGGAAGCCATCCATCATTTTCTTTCAGCACTTGTAATATTTCTTCTGCATTCGGGGCTACTTTACTATATCCGAAAGGTTCCAATTGAAGGTCAATTTTGCCGTCTGTCCTGATTTTTTTCACATAAGCCTCTAACCTATCTCCAACCTGAATTTCCTGAAATACTTCATTTCTGTAAATTAATCCATCGTGCAGATTATTAACAATCACCTTATAACCCAATTCTGTTTTGTCATAAACTAATACGTTGACTTTTTCACCTTCTTCTAGGGTAATGTTCTCTTTATCCAGAAATTTACGAACTTTTGCCGACCCAACCAACCGCTCACTCACTTCATCATAAAACAGATAGATCACTGCAGTTTGACCTTCCTGTAGTTTTTGATCCTGTTCTCTGAAAGGGACGAGTAGCTCTTTTGCAATTCCCCAATCGACAAACGCACCAAAATTAGTTACGCTGGTTACTTTTAACAGGGCAAATTGATTTCGTGTCAGTTTTGGCTGAAGGGTTGTTGCAATTGGACGCCCCTGTGAGTCGCTGTAGACAAAAACGTCAACTTCATCATCGATTTGGAGACCGGAAGGAATATATCGATTGGGCAGAAGTATCGCATCCTCTTCATCTTTAGTAATGTAATAGCCTTGTTCGCTTTCTCTCACAACTGTGAGTCTGTGGTGTCTTCCTAGTTCAATCATATTTTCTGAAAGTTATTGATATATACAAAAATAATGTATGTTAACGAATAAATAAGCCAACTTCTGAATTAATTCCGAAGACTGGCCAGGGGGTTGCTTGTTCAAATTTGAATATTATGGAACGCAGATGACGCTGATGCAACTGATACGCGCGGATAAAACAAAACGATGTACAAGTTGCTCGGCAGAATTTGCAATTCTGCAGTCTTCATTTGGCAAATATTCCGCTATCGGCCAATAAAAAGTTCCGATCTTATTTGCAGTTTTTAAGGATAAATGCTTACTTATTCTGGCTTTTTATCCGATAATTTTTAGGCTCCCTCGAAAGATCGGAACTTCCGGTTCAGAACTCTTACTCGGCGGAAAACGCAACAGTTGCTCGGCGGAATTTGCAATTCCGCCGCTCTATCTGAAAAATAGGTT
>CAYFRV010000051.1:0-5390 GCA_964345495.1 uncultured Bacteroidales bacterium
AAACCCGAAACAAGAACTACTTGTGCGTTTCTGCTATAAATCCAGTAATCCTTCGGGGATGGAAATTTTCACGATTTTATTTTCCTCGTCAATGTAGAAAAGGGTTTCTTCATTGATTGGAACATCTATGCTGCGGTTTTGGTAATTGACTTGTAGCAGCGTGTTTGAAGGAATTTCCAGAATATCAGTAATTATTCCAACTTCCTGATCTTCTTGGTCAATAAGTAAAAAGGTTTTTAGGAAGTCATAATTGTTTTTCTCGCCAATGAATAACCTGTTCCATTGTTCGTCACTCAGATGCCAGTCAAGAGAAGTGAGTTCTTCAGCATCTTCAATGGTGTCAATGTCTTCTAGTTTCACTACTGCGGTTGAAGAGCTTTTCAGGAAAGCATTTTCAATAAAAAAAGGAACCAATAGTCCATCTGCTTTTATGAATATTGATTCCTCTTTTATAAAATTATCCGGTAAATCGATTTCGGAGCTAATGATAAGTTCTCCTTCTTTACCGTGTGTTTTAAGAACTTTGCCTACTTTTTTACACTGATCTGAATTCATTAAAAATGATGAACAGAGTGTTTATTCTTCTTTATTCTCAGTAGAATCTTCTTTTTTCTCTTCCTCTTCTTTAGGAGCTTCAGTGTTTTCTTCTGCCTTAGCTTCAGCTTGTTCTTTTTCTTCTGTTTTGGCTTCAGTTTCTTTTGGTTCAGCTGATTCTTCAGCCTTTTCTTCAGTTTCTGAAGCTTCTTCTGCTGCCTCTTCTGCGTTTTTCTTAGCTAATTCTTGTGCACGTTCTTCATTTAATTTCTTTTCAGCCTCAAGTTGCTTTTCTTCTTCGGCTTTCTGCGCATTCAGAATTTTGTCGCGCTCAGCAGTAATCTTTTGTTCCTTCTCTGTAAGCCATTCGTTGAATTTTCTTTCGGCCTCTTCTTCTGTTAAGGCGTTCTTCTCCACACCTCTTAAAAGATGTTTCTTATACATTACACCTTTGTAAGAAAGAATGGCTCTACATGTTTCTGTGGGTTGTGCACCTTTTTGAACCCAGCTCAACGCTTTGTCAAAGTCCAGGTCTATAGTAGCTGGTTGTCTAGTAGGATCGTACATTCCGAGTTTTTCGATGTACTTACCATCACGTGGCGCCCTACTATCTGCAACCACAATGTGATAAAAGGGTTGCTTTTTCCGTCCTCTTCTAGTTAATCTAATTTTTACAGGCATATTCTACTTTCTAGTTTAAAAAATTCTAAACCTTTTTAAATTTTGTCCCGCAAAGATATAACAATATTTCTGTTACGAAAGAATTTTTTACAAAATTATTAGAGTTAACCACTTATATATTTTATCAAATATTTATCAACAAGCCGTTTGACAACCTACAGGATTTACTAATTTTAATGAGAAAATTTATATTATTTTTTGTTTTCAAATATAAAGAAGATAGTGGGTTATGGGTAATTTTACACATTTGCATGTGCACACGCAGTATTCTATCCTTGATGGAGCCAGTGATATATCTGGTTTGGTTTCTAAAGCTGTTGAAAATGAGATGAAAGCTGTTGCCATTACAGATCATGGCAACATGTTTGGAGTAAAGGAGTTTTATGATACAGCGAAGAGCCAGGGAATCAAACCGATTATAGGCTGT
This sequence comes from uncultured Bacteroidales bacterium, assembly GCA_964345495.1. Taxonomy (GTDB): domain Bacteria; phylum Bacteroidota; class Bacteroidia; order Bacteroidales; family UBA12077; genus JAGXLC01. The sequence goes on from CAYFRV010000051.1 coordinate 1,643, forward strand.
GAAATGTATCTTGCAGATGGCAGTCGTTTTGAAAAGTCGGGTAAAAAAGACCGCAGCGGTTATCACCTGATATTGCTTGCCAAAAATAAAACAGGTTATCATAATCTGATTAAGTTAGTTTCTTATGCCTGGACAGAAGGATTTTACTATACCTCCAGAATCGATAAAGAACTTCTGCATAAATACAAAGAAGGATTAATTATTTGTTCTGCCTGCATTGGTGGGGAAATACCAAAGGCTGCCCTTCGTCAGGGACAGGAAGCAGCAGAGAAGCTTGTTGTGGAATATAAGGAAGCCTTTGGTGAAGATTTTTATCTTGAGTTGCAAAGGCACCCTTCCGGTGATCCGGATAAAGATGAAGATGTTTATGAAAACGAACAGAAGGCAAATGCAATTCTGCTTGAATTGGCTAAAAAGCATGATGTTAAAGTGATTGCTACGAATGACGTTCACTTCATTAATGCCGAGGATGCTGAAGCACATGATCGTTTGATCTGTTTAAATACGGGCAAAGAAGTTGACGATTCCGACCGGATGCAATATACATGGCAGGAGTATTTCAAAACTCCAGGGGAAATGTCTGAATTGTTTTCTGATATTCCGGAAGCTATAGAAAACACCAATGAAATTGCCGATAAAATTGAAGACTTTGAACTGGAGAGAGAACCTTTAATGCCTTATTTTCCACTTCCGGAAGGATTCGACGATGAAGATGATTATCTTAGGCATTTGACCTATGAAGGTGCCAAGGAGCGTTATGGCGAAATTACAGATGAAATTAGGGATCGACTTGATTTTGAGCTTGATGTAATTAAAGGAATGGGTTTCCCTGGTTATTTCTTAATTGTTCAGGACTTTATTAATGCTGCCCGTGAAATTGATGTTTCTGTGGGCCCGGGTCGCGGGTCTGCAGCTGGTTCGGCCGTTGCTTACTGCATTAAGATTACCGATATTGACCCAATTAAGTACAATTTACTTTTCGAGCGTTTCCTGAATCCCGACCGAATATCCATGCCCGATATTGATATTGATTTTGACGAAGACGGGCGAGATAAGATATTGAATTGGGTGGTTCAGAAATACGGACAGGATAGGGTAGCTCATATTATTACCTTTGGAACGATGAAAGCGAAACTTGCAATTCGTGACATTGCAAGAGTACAAAAGTTGCCATTGGCAAAGGCTGATCAATTGGCAAAAATGATCCCTGAGAATCCGAAAATTACCTTTGAAAAGGCTTATGCTGAAGTTCCTGAATTAAAAAAAGAGAGGGAAAACGGAGAGGATTTAGTTAAACAAACCCTTAAGTATGCAGAAACACTTGAAGGTTCGGTTCGGCAAGTTGGGTTGCACGCCTGCGGGATTATCATAGGAAAAGACGATTTACTGGAACATATACCGGTTTGTACATCTAAAGATACGGAGTTGTATGTGACCCAATACGATGGCGACCACGTGGAATCCGTAGGAATGTTAAAAATGGATTTTCTTGGTTTGAAAACCTTATCCATTATCAAAGATGCGGTGGCAAATGTTAAGGTTTCTAAAGGAGTTGATATTGATATTGAATCCATTCCACTAGATGATGAATTGACCTTTGAATTGTATAGTAAAGGAGAAACTACTTCCATTTTTCAGTTCGAGTCTCCGGGAATGAAGAAGAATTTGCGTCAGCTCAAACCCAATCGCTTCGAAGACCTTATTGCTATGAACGCTTTGTACCGGCCGGGTCCGATGGAATACATCCCCAGTTTTATTGAACGAAAACACGGGAGAGAGGAGATCAATTATGACCTGCCGGAAATGAAGGAGTATCTGGAAGAAACTTATGGGATTACGGTTTACCAGGAGCAGGTGATGTTGCTTTCTCAGAAACTTGCAGGGTTTTCCAAAGGAGAAGCAGATTCGCTGAGGAAAGCAATCGGAAAGAAAAAAGAAAAACTCATGGCACAGCTCAAGGAGAAATTCTTTGAAGGCTGTAAGAAAAATGGATATAGTGAAGAGATAATCACAAAAATATGGAATGACTGGGAGGCCTTCGCTCAATATGCCTTTAATAAATCCCACTCTACATGTTATGCTTATGTATCTTATCAAACCGGCTATTTAAAAGCGCATTACCCTGCTGAATTTATGGCTGCTGTATTGAGCCGCAATACAACCAATATTGATAAAGTTACCCAGTTTATGGACGAGTGCCGCAGGATGGGTATTTTAGTTCTGGGGCCTGATGTCAATGAGAGTAGGTTAAAGTTCAATGTGAATAAAGACGGAAATATTCGTTTCGGTTTAAGTGCCATTAAAGGAGTAGGAGGAAGTGCCGCTGAAAAGATTGTTATGGAAAGAGAGAAAAACGGGCAGTTTAAAGATGTGTTTGATTTTGTTGAACGAGTTAATCTTCAGGCTGTGAACAAAAAAAGTATTGAATCTTTAGCAACAGCCGGAGCGTTTGACAATCTGGGTAATCATGCAAGAGCGCAATTTTTTGTGGAGAATGGTAAAGAGATGAGTTTTATTGAGAGTTTGATCAGGTATGGAAGCAAATTTCAGGCAGATAAAAAAAATCAGCAGCAATCACTTTTTGGAGGCGCTACTGCTGTGGAAATAGCAAAACCTCCTATGCCCGAGGCTGAAGAATGGCCTAATATTGAGAAACTAAAAAAAGAAAAAGAACTTGTCGGGATCTATCTTTCTGCGCATCCGTTGGATGATCATAAAGTGGAGATAGAGAATTTTACGGATACTGCTTTAAAAGATCTTAATTCGGACTTTGACCGTTTTAAAGACCGTGATATTACTGTTGCCGGGATAGTTACTGCAGCTAAACATGCTGTCAGCAAAAATAATAAACCGTACGGCCGGCTGACGATTCAGGATTATACTGATTCTTATGAGTTTTTCTTATTTGGTAAAGATTACCAGGAGTTCAGAAAATATTTTAATGAAGACATTGCTCTTTTGATAAAAGTTAAGGTTCAAAAACGTTTTAAAAATGCTGACAACTATGTAGCTAATATAAAACAGATTCACCTGCTAAGTGAGGTAAGAGAAGAACTGGCCAAAAGTATAAATCTGAAAGTCCCTCTTGCTGATGTTGATGAGGAATTCATTGAGTCTTTGAAACAATTTTCAAATCAGCAAGGACAAGCACTCTTACGTTTAGATATTATTGATGCCTCAGAAAATGTTTCAGTTCAAATGTTTTCCAGAAGAAAGAGGGTGGATTTGTCTGACGAATTGTTTCGTTATTTAAACCAGAAATCTACAGTTCAGTTTACATTGAGTTAAACATTTTTCATTTAATTTTGTAATTATAATCTATTTAATAAATTAAAAAAGCAATCTTATGGCAATAGAAGTAACAGATTCCAATTTTGAAGAACAGGTTCTGCAGTCTGATAAACCTGTAATAGTTGATTTATGGGCTGAATGGTGCGGTCCTTGTAAAATGATTGGTCCAATCATTGATGAAATTTCTAAAGAGTACGAGGGTAAAGCAGTCTGTGCAAAACTAGATGTGGACAGCAATCCTCAAACCCCGGCAAAATACAAAGTAAGAAACATTCCTACAATTTTATTTTTTAAGGACGGGGAATTAAAAGATAAACAGGTTGGTGCTGTTCCCAAAAATACGCTGACTCAAAAGTTAGAGGCTTTAATGGATTAATGATAGCCTTTGAATCAGGTGAGTTTTGTAAATGGCATTAGATAAATTGAAATAAAAAAACCAGGAGAACCATTTCGTTGA
>CAYFRV010000051.1:5490-14891 GCA_964345495.1 uncultured Bacteroidales bacterium
TGTAAATGGCATTAGATAAATTGAAATAAAAAAACCAGGAGAACCATTTCGTTGATTCGTTGAATGTTTCTCCTGGTTTTTATGGTTTGGGAGTTTATCTGCTTCAACAACTACTGTTTCTCTGTGCCAATAGCCAAAAGCTTACTTATTAGAAAACTGATGATAATTTTAATTTTTATCCCTACTTCTGAATGTGCCTAAATATACCTATAGTGCTGAGCTTTAATTCTCTTTCTCTTTGCCTTGCATGTAAACTTCGTATGCTTCTTTAATAGTATGTCCTTCCCCTACGGTAAAAATTTCAATACCTGCAGCCTGCAAAGTAGATTTTGCTTTTGGGCCTACGTGGCCGGTAATAACAACTGTGGCGTTTAATTTTGCCGCCTGCTGTCCGGCTTGTATTCCGGCACCATGATCAAGGCTTTGATTTTTTTCGTTTGAATAATAGGTTAGTTCATCATTATCGCTATTGTAAAGAAGGAAGCCAGTTGCCCTTCCAAATTTGGGATCAAGTTCTGCATCCCATGATTTGCCCTTGGATGAAAATAAGATATTCATAAGCAAAAATTTTGAGAGTTAAAAAAACCTGGCAGTTTTTGCCAGGTTTATGCTATTTTGGTTTTATTTCTTTCCGTTGTAACCCCATTTAAGGTATATTGCTCCCCATGTAAATCCTGCTCCAAATGTAGCAAGTATAATATTATCACCTTTGTTTAGCTTTTCTTCCCATTCCCACAGGCAAAGCGGCAGAGTTGCTGCTGTAGTATTGCCATATCGTTGAATGTTGATCATCACTTGTTCTTTTTTGATGCCCATCCTTTTTGCTGTGGCCTCAATAATTCTGAGGTTAGCCTGATGCGGAACAAGCCAATCGAGTTCATCAGGAGAGATGTTATTTCGTTTCATGATCTCCACCGAAAAGTCTGCCATGTTGGCTACAGCTGCTTTAAAAACTTGTTGGCCTTCCTGGTAAATGAAGTGCTCCCTGTCGTCAACTGTTTCATGTGAAGCAGGTTTGATTGATCCACCGGCTTTTTGATGCAGATGCTTTCTGCCGGAGCCATCCACCTGCATCAGTTCATCTTTTACACCAATATCTTCGTCTGTAGGTTCTACCATTACAGCTCCGGAGCCATCACCAAAGATAGGACATGTTGACCTGTCCTGGTAGTCCACAATCGAAGACATTTTCTCTGCACCAACGACAATAGCCTTTTTGTATCTCCCGCTTTCAATGAACTTAGAAGCGGTTGAAAGTGCATATAAGAAACCTGAACATCCGGCATTTAAATCATAGCTGAAAGCATTTTTGATTCCAACCTTATCACTAATGATATTCGCAGTTGCCGGGAATTGCATATCGGGAGTGACTGTCGGACAGATTAACAGATCGATTTCGTCCGGCGATGTATTTGTTTTTTCCAATAATTGCTGTACAGCTTTTGCGCCAAGATCTGAAGAACCCTTTCCTTTTTCTTTTAGTATTCTGCGTTCTTTGATCCCAATTCTGGTCATAATCCATTCATCGGTTGTATCAACCATTTTGGCCAACTCATCATTAGTAAGCACATAATCTGGCACATACCCGCCTACTCCTGTGATTGTTGCATGAATTTGTTTCATTGAAATGCTTCTTTAATTTTTTCGGACAAATTTGCATCAATTACTTCCTTCGTATGCAATATCATATTTTTGACGGCAGTATCGTTAGAAATTCCATGTCCGATAATTATATTTCCATTCACTCCTAATAAAGGGGTTCCGCCTATATTTTCAAAATTAAATCGTTCAAAATAGCTATCGCTAATATTTTTCTTTTTTATTATTTTATAAAAAGCTTCTGCCTCTTTCAGAATAATGTTACCGACAAACCCGTCACAAACCATTACATCGGCTTTATCATCAAAAATTTCGTTTCCTTCTATATTGCCAATGAAGTTGTATCTTTTTGTCCCGTTCATCAATTCGTAAGCACTTTTAACAACCAGGTTCCCTTTTTCTTTTTCTTCTCCAATATTGACAAGGCCTACTCTCGGATTATCAACATTATAGACATGGTTAGCATAAATTGACCCGACCAGGCCATATTGAAAAAGTACATCCGGCTTGCAATCCGGATTAATTCCAACATCAAGAAGAATGGAATAATTTCCGTTTAACTGCGGAACAGCTGCAGTTATTACCGGTCGAATTATTCCCGGTAACGATTTAACGGTGTACATTGCACCTACCATCATCGCACCAGTACTGCCCGCACTGGCAAATCCGTGAATTTTGCCCTCTGAAAGCAACGAATAGCCTTTGTTTATACTGGATTCGGTTCTTTTAGCAAAAGCTTTTGCCGGATTTTCTCCATTTTCAATGGACATTTCAGCATGAACAATTTCGAAGAAATCCTTTGGGTATCCTTCTGCCTCAAGGGTATTTTCAATCTTGTTCTTATCTCCTATCAGCACAAGTTCAACACCCGAATCCATTTGTTTAGAGGCTAAAAATGCTCCTGCTAAAGTAGCGTCAGGAGCAAAATCACCGCCCATGATATCTAACCCAATTTTCATCTTTGAATGCGCTCAGAAATGCTACGCTTCAATTTCTTTTTCAATTGCCATCTTGCCTCTGTAGAAACCACATTCATTGCATACTCTGTGATATTCATAAGTAGCCCCACAGTTCGGACAAGTAGCTGTTGTTGGGTTTTGAGCTTTTACATGAGTTCTTCTTTTGTGCTTTCTCTGTTTTGATGTTTTTCTTTTTGGATGTGCCATTTTACTATTAGTTAATTTCGTTTAACAAAAATATTTTTTAATTTTTCCCACCTGGGATCTATTGTATCGTTTTCTTCTCCTTTTTTGTATTTTTCAATTAATTCAAGCATTTCCTTGTTACAAGTCGGATTGCCTTCTTCATCATCCGGGTGTACCCTTTTTAGCGGCAATGATAAATGTATATTTTCATAGAAACGCTGAGCAAGGTTTATTTTACCCTGATCTTCTTTGATATTGATCATATCAATTCTATCCTCTTCAAAATCAGGATTCAAGTTTAAATATAAAATTCCTTCATATTGAATGGGATAGTCGAAATATTCCAAACATCTATCGCACATTACACTTACATTTCCTTCGATGAAAATGTTTAATGTAATGAGCCTTTTTTCTTTTAGAAGCCGAACATTTGCAGTAAGAGCGCCTTCATGGACCTCCGACTTTTCAAAATGCTCAAAGAACGTGTTATTTATCTTAAACTCAAAGTTATGCTCACCTAACTCAAGTTCTTTGAATTCTATCGTATATTGTTTAAGATTCCCCACGTTTACCTCCAAAAATTATCCATGCAAAACTATAAATTAAAATTCAAATAAAAAAAGAAAAACCTTCAATGTTTTATGAACGATTATGAAAAATAGCGTTAAAACCAACGAGATAACTTTTTAAAATACTATTATTAAACGAATAATTTTATCATTTTTGTATTTTTAATTTATTGAAAAGGAAGGAGATTATGCGGATCAGGCTTTTTTTTGTTTTGATTTTGATTTTATCGGGGATGTCCATTCATGCGCAGGATAGCCTGAAACTGATGCATTATAATTTGCTTTATTATGGTAAAAATACAGATCGTTGCAATTCGTCTAATAATAATATTGATGAAAAGAATGCTGATTTGAGCGAAATTATTAATTATTATAAACCTGATATTTTTTCGGTCAATGAATTAGATGGGGAAGGAGCATTTCCTGTTGATGATGATGAGGTTTATCTTCTCAATAATGCATTAAATACAGGAGAGATCAATTATTATAAAAAAGTGCCTTTTGAGTCCATCTATCTTGCAAACACATTATTTTACAATAACAATAAGGTGGGTTTGAAATCCTATGAACCAATTCGAATGTATGTTGGGTATTATGATAAAATATTCAACGCCTATCGTTTTTATTATAAGTCTGAAGATTTAGAAACCACCGATGATACACTGTTTTTCACCTGCTTTGTTGCTCATTTAAAAGCAGGAAGTGGAAGTGCCAGAGAGAGAGCCGATGAAGTAGAAGTTTTTATGAATTATATACAAAATGAAATGGGTACACCGGGTAATTATTTTTTAATGGGTGATTTGAACGTTTATAATGCTGATGAAACTGCTTTTCAGTATTTAATAAATCCAGACAATAGCGATTATCAATTTAATGATCCAATAGATAAATTGGGCTACTGGAATGAAAATGAGGCTTTTAAAAATTTTCACACTCAGTCTACGCATTCTTATGGTGGTTGCCATTCTGGTGGTGGAATGGACGACCGGTTTGATTTTATCCTGGTTTCTGATTACATAATGAATGGAACAAAAGGGGTTCATGCTCTGGAAAATACCTATCAGGCTTTAGGTCAGGATGGGAACAGCTTTAATGGTGACCTGAACAGAACGAAAAACGAAAGTGTGCCGGATGAAATAGCCAAAGCGTTATATAATTTTTCTGACCATCTGCCGGTGGCAATGGAGATTAAGATTGACCGAAATCCGGCTACTGAGATTAAATTTGATACCGTTTTTTTTGAACCTAAGCAACCCGCTAACGGCGATTCCGTAAAAGTACATGCACAAGTAACAGACCCGGAAAACCTTGTAAGGGAATTGGAAGTTGTTTGGGGAAATAAAAGTGAAGAGTATGATTACTCAGATAAAATGACGCTTGATGGTAATTTTTTTTCAACGAAGATTTCTTCATATAAAGTTGGTGAAAGGGTATATTTTAAGGTGCGTACTTTAGATTCCCGGGGTGCTATTTTAAGCTCTTCACTTGAGCATTCTTTTGTTGTTGAAGAAGCTACTTTGCTGGACAAGCCTAAAGCGAAAACCGGCAAATACGAGATTAGCAATCCGGTTCATGACAACCTCGAAGTTTTTATAAATGGAGAGGTTAAGGATTTGAATTTTTCTATAGGCAACATGAACGGAAGTGTGTTAAAAAAAGGTAATTTTATGAGGCTTAAAAACGAAAGAATATCTATTCCGGTAGACCAATTTTCGGCAGGTGTTTTTTGGATAAGATTTCAATCCGCTTCAGGCGTTACTCAAATAATTAAATTTATTAAACTTGACACCAGATGATTTTCAAAAGGACAATACTGTTTGTGGTATTTTTAGGGTTAGTAATATCGACCAGGGCACAATATTTTAGTGCCGGACAAGATCCCGCTTCTATTAATTGGTTGCAAATTAACACCGAACATTTTCAAATTATTTTTCCCGAGTCTTTTGACCAGAAAGCGGATTATGTAGCTAATATCCTGGAATATTCTTATGAAAAGTTAAGCTTTTCTTTAGATCATGAGCCTAAAAAGATTTCTGTGATTCTGCATAATCAAACAATAGAATCCAACGGATTTGTATCACCTACACCTTATAGAATGGAGCTGTTTTCTGTTCCTTCATCAAATAATTTGACAACACCCTGGTTAGAGCATTTGTGTATTCATGAACTGCGCCATGTTGTACAAATTGATAAATTGAACCAGGGAATGACGAAAGTTTTAACTTACTTGTTTGGACAGCAGGCTACAGGTGGTGTGGCAGGATTGATTCCTTTCTGGTATTTTGAGGGAGATGCTGTGCTTGCAGAAACTGCCCTGACACCTAATGGCAGGGGACGGCAATCTGCTCATGCCAAAGAGCTGAAAAGTATTGTTATGGATTCCAGCAAGCGTTTTTCTTTTAACAAAATGTTACTTGGTTCTTATAAACATAAAACCCCCAATCATTACAGCTTAGGATATCATTTGGTTTCTTACCTTCGTAAAGAAACAGGCACCTATGTTTGGTCAGATGTGGAAGATTATGTGGCCAGAAATCCCTACCAGATAGCCTCTTTCGAGTTTGGTATGAAAAAGTATGCGGACCGCTATAGCGGGGGATTATTTGAAGAAAGTATACATTACTATGATTCGCTCTGGTCTGCCAGCTCTTTTAAAAGAAAAAGAGAACCTTTCAAAAAGGTAAGTCCACAGCGGAAAGAGCCTTATGTGAGTTACCGGTTTCCGCAGTATGTTGATAATGACAGGATCGTTGCCAAAAAAGAAAGCTTTAGTCATTTGCCACAATTCGTTTCAATTTCCGGCAAGAATGAAGAGGTGATTCATACACCCGGAATTATGACTGACGACAGGTTTTCATATTCCGATTCGTCTATTGTATGGTCGGAGAAGCAATATGATTTAAGATGGGATCACCGAAGTTATTCTGTGATTAAGCTGTATGATATTGAAAGAAAAAAGGAGATTACGCTAACGAACAATACACGGTTGTTTTCACCAGACCTGGATGAAAAGGGAGAACGAATTGCTTGTGTGCGAATAACTAAGGAAAACAATTATTCTCTTGTTATATTGGACCGTGAAACGGGATTTATGCAAAAACAATTTACAACGCCACAAAATCAGTTTGTCCAGCAACCTGTTTGGTCACCGGAGGGGAAACACATCTATGTCATTGGGTTAACAAATAGCGGAAAGACCATTTATCAGGTGAATACTCTTACAGGGGAATGGACTTCATTGATTGAACCCACTTATGATGATATTCAATATGTTTCCCCGGGAAAGGATGGAATATTTTTCCATGCAGATAAAGGAGGGGCCGATAATATTTACAAAATGAGTTTTGGAGATAGCGCTACTTACCAGCTTACTTTTTCAGACATTGGCGCATCCGATGTTTTTTACTCTGAGAAATATAATAATTTGTTATATTCGGATTATTCTTCGGAAGGATATAATATTCATGAAATGAACTTGAACGAATACACACCCGGGATAGCTAATACACGGGATGTTTCAGATCCTATACTGGAAACCCTTAATGAGCAAGAGCCTTCTCCCGTTTTATCAAGTGACATTCCGGAGAATACATTTGAAAGAACCTCTTATTCAAAATTAACGAACTTGTTTAGATTTCATAGCTGGGCGCCGTTTTATTTTGATTATCAAGATCTAACCAGGGGTTCGGTTTCCCCTGCACCGGGTTTGTTGCTTCTTTCTCAGAACGATTTAAGCACTGCCACTTCCAGTATCGGTTATTCATACGAGAATGACAATCACCAGGTTCATACGCGGTTTACATACGAAGGGTGGTACCCGGTTATCAGTATTTCATCTAATTATGGAAGAACGCCGGAAATCATCCAGCCATCAGACAGGAACATTGAGCCTGATCCAACAAATGATTTTATTGACTTTTCGATGGATGTATCTGTTCCATTAACACTCAACGTCAATAAATATATAACCCGTTTTATTCCCAGTATTGAATATGAATATGGAAAGGATTTGTTCTACAATATTCAGGATGATTATTATTTAAGAGGACTGAAAACGCTTCAGTATAACCTTCAGTTTTATTCATTACAAAGGCAAGCTTACAGAGATATTATGCCGAAATGGGGAGTGCTAATGAATTTGGACTATTTGTCTTCGCCTTTCTCTGAAAATATATTGGGAAGCCGCCTTGCTTTCACGGGCAATGTTTTTATACCGGGGCTGTTTAAAAATCATGGAATTAAGTTTACAGGGGGTTATCAGAAACAGGAGACCGATATGTACTTTTTTTCAAATTATCTTCAGCTTCCGAGGGGTTATGAAACGTTGTATAGTGAAGAATTAATAAATTTTAAGGTGGATTATACATTTCCTCTTTTCTATCCGGACTGGAGTATTTCTTCATTGTTGTATTTTAAGCGATTTAAAGCTGACTTATTTTTTGATTATGCCCGTAATAAATTCCGTACTTATGATAACAATAATCAAATAAAATGGAATGCTGAAAACTTGTATTCCTACGGCGCAGAAATTACTGCAGATTTTAATGCAGCACGGTTAATGTTTCCTTTTGCAGCAGGAGTGCGTTATGCTTATCAACCCTTAAGTAGTCAGCATAATTTTGAATTTGTTTTTAATATTAATTTTTATTCATTGTATAATAAATATAGAAAATAATGCATCAGGTAAAACAATTTATCACGGATTTGGGCTTCGATCCCCATCTTGTATTTTATGTCGTAATCGTTTTTTTGACGGGGTTATTTATTTTCCAGATCATTAAAAGAAGTCTAAGAAGTATTGAAGAGAAAGGCACCTCTTTCATTGATAAACTGAAGATTTTTGATGCTGTCCGGACGAAGGCTCCTGTGATGAGGTCGGGAAAGACCCAGAAGGATAAAGCTATCCAGCGTTTTGAGGAAAGATTTACCATCATTAAAAGAATGGTGTTGATTTTGTTTGTGCTGGTTTGGCTGGTTGTGTTAATCTTCCCTTTTATCGGAAAAATCTCTGCCACTTTTGTTTCTATGATTGCTGCCATTTTAGCAGCAGTTATTGGTATTGCCGCCCGGCCGTTTTTGGAGAACCTTATTTCAGGTGTTGTGATCACATTTAGCCGTCAATTTCGGACGGGTGATACGGTGCTGATTGACGGGAAGGACTATGGAACTGTTGAAGATATCACGATCACTCACAGTGTTATAAAATTATGGGACTGGAAGCGGCTGATTATTCCCAATAGTAAAATGCTGAATAAGGAATTGATAAGTTACACCACCAAGGATTCGTATATATGGGCCAGTGTTGAGTTTTGGGTAACTTATGATACCGATATTGAAAAGTTGCGTTCCCTGGTTGTCAATACAGCTTCTGAAAGCAAATACCTTGCTACCCGGGAACGACCAAAATTCTGGATAATGGGAATGGAAAAAGAAGCAGTCAAATGTTGGGTTTGCGCATGGACTAAGTCTCCTACGGATTCCTGGTATTTGAAAATTGATGTCAGGCAGCGATTAATTGAGGCATTTCAGAAAAATGGCATTAAAACGCATGCTTATCGATTTGAAGATGCAAAGTTTGCAGGAGAAGAGAATGGAGACAGGCATATGCAGAAGTAGAGGCAAAGATTATAATTACTCTCCGTTTTTAATAAGTAGTAAGCTATTGGCTATTCGCACAAAGAATTTAGTTGCAGTTTTAGTAGCAGATTGCAGTCGGCGAAAGATGAGTTTCGTTTTCAGCAGGCAGAATAAATCGTCCTTATGACAGTTTGCAAAGTTTGCCATATAATGTCTCTGAAACCAACCCAAAACGCGAAACGCGAAACGACCGAATGACAACCGAATTAAACCGCAAGGTTAACAGTGGAAGCAGGTGTGAATGAGTAAGTAGTAAGACGGAATGTTAGAAAATCATATGTTAAAAGCTAAAGGCTAAAAGCGAAAGGCAGACTGCCTTCTAATTTATTATCAGAAAATTGATGGAAATTTAAAATTTGCCTCTACTTCTGAATTTGCCTATTCTTCTTCATAGGCAACATATTTGAAAGGGATCTGAAGGATTTCTTCGTAATCTTCGCCTGCTTCCAGC
>CAYFRV010000052.1:0-14742 GCA_964345495.1 uncultured Bacteroidales bacterium
AACATCCTACTTAATCTTCGAATCCAACTCATATTTCAGGTTTTCGTAGCTATCTAATCTTGCCTTTATTTTTCCTACCTTTATCGGGCTTTCAATCCAAACGGGGATCCTGTTCTTATCATCGGTGACCCAAACTTCCAAAGCTTCACCTCCTTTAAAAACATCTCCTTTTACCAGGTAACCTGTAAATTTGATAGTGTTGAATTTACCTAAACCTCTTACCCGTTTTTTCTCTTTCCCCTGGTAACGTATATAGATGTTTTCGATTTGGCTGTCCAGTAATAAGTTGAGTGGAATTTTTTCGCCCACTTCATAGTTAGAGAAATCAATCGTCCTGGCGTGATAAATGATGGACACTACATCGTAGGTGCAAGAGGGAAGTTTTATGGTGTCCAGCTTAAGTGGTTGCCTTGTTTTTTCAGAGTTGGCATAAGCTACTGTATCCTTCCAGTTATAGTCGTATGTGATATCGATATGGTAGCCACCTTCGTTCACGTCTCTTTTGTAGAAGATGGGTTGTAAAGTTTCCGTATCAATCCATGATTCATATATATCCCTGACTTCATAAAACCAGTCGTAAAAGGGGTAAGATTTGCCTTTGCCAATAAAATGATATACTTCCCTGTTAAAATTGTTCTCTTTGCGTACCTCAAAAGTGGCTTCTCCAACATCCGTCCATACTAAAAACCAGTTGTAAGTCATGATGTATTTGAGTTTTTCCCCATCCTGGTAAACGGGATCCAGTTCACTGCATGCATCATAACTTTTTTGTGACTTTAGACTGCTGAATGATACGATTAGAAGAAGAATGCTTAAGAGACTTTTGTTTAATATTTTCATAACTAACAATTTTTTTAACTTACAATACTATAATTGGATTGTTTGGCTTTAATCTTTTTCAATTCTTGCTTCATAATTTGATTATCCGCATTTTCTAATTCCGGGTCTTTTTCTAATATTTCCAGCGCCCTGTTTCTGGCATGGGTTAAGATTTCATTGTCGGAACTTAAATTTGCTATTTTTAAATCAAAAGGTATGCCACTTTGTTGTGTTCCTTCTATTGCGCCGGGTCCCCTTAGTTTTAAATCGGCTTCGGCAATTTCAAAACCATCATTCGTGCGAACCATCGTTTCAATTCGTTTTTTCGCTTCGTCTGATAATTTATTTGATGACATCAAAACGCAGTACGACTGGTATTTTCCTCTTCCCACCCGGCCTCTGAGCTGGTGCAATTGAGAAAGCCCGAAACGTTCGGCATTTTCAATCACCATCACCGAAGCATTTGGTACATCAACTCCCACTTCGATCACCGTAGTTGAAACCATAATATGAGTGATTCCTTTTACAAACAGATTCATTGATTTTTCTTTCTCTTCGGGACGCATTTTCCCATGCATAACGCTTATGGCATATTTTGGCGGAGGAAAATTTCGCTGGATATTGTCGTAACCTTCTTCAAGTGCCTTTAAATCGAGTTTTTCAGATTCCTGAATCAACGGGTACACCATATATATCTGCCGTCCATTGGCAATCATCTTTTTCATGAAGTTATAAAGCTTGAAACGTTTTGATTCATAGAGATGTGTGGTTTTTATGGGCTTTCTTCCCGGGGGCAATTCGTCAATTACTGAGATGTCCAGATCGCCGTAGAGGGTCATTGCAAGTGTTCTTGGAATAGGAGTTGCCGTCATTACCAATATATGTGGTGGCTGGATGTTCTTTTTCCATAGTTTTGCCCGCTGAACAACACCAAAACGATGCTGTTCATCCACAATTACCAATCCAAGGTTTTTAAACTGAACGGTATCTTCAATAAGGGTGTGTGTTCCGATTAATAATTGCAGCTCCCCATTGTTCAGTTCTTCGTGGATGGTGTTCCGCACGGATTTTTTTGTGGAGCCGGTCAGCAATTTTACGTTAATTCCTAAATTGGAAATAAATTTTTGAATACTTTCAAAGTGTTGCGTAGCAAGGATTTCAGTTGGCGCCATGATGCATGTCTGAAACCCGTTATCCAGCGCTATGAGCACACTCATCAAAGCTACAAGCGTTTTTCCACTCCCAACATCTCCCTGCAGCAGCCGATTCATCTGTTTACCTGAACCAAGATCTTTGCGAATTTCCTTTAATACTTTTTTTTGGGCATTTGTGAGTGAAAATGGTAAATTCTCTTTGTAAAACCTGTGAAATAGTGCGCCAACTTCTGAAAATTTAAATCCGTTGAATTTTTTTAACTGTGTTTGGCGGATGCTTAATATTTGCAACTGGATGTAGAATAGTTCCTCAAACTTAAGACGAAACTGAGCTTTGCGAAGTTCTTCATAGCCTTTTGGAAAATGGATATTCAGCATTGACTTTTTTAGAGGTTCCAGCTTTAATTCTTCGACCAAATAATCCGGCAAAGTTTCTTCAATATGATCTTGTATTTCTAGCAATAAGTTGTTTTGAAGTTTACTTATAAATTTTGAATTGATATACTGTTTTTTCAATTTTTCAGTGGTATTGTAAAAAGGTTGCAATCCTGTTTGTATCCGCTTTTCGTATGTTTCTAAATCTTCCACTTCAGGATGAACTATATTTATTTTTCCTTTGTAAAATGATGGTTTCCCGAAAACCACATATTCTTTATTGACTTTGAGTGATTGCCTGATCCAGCTTATTTTTTTAAACCAGACCAGTTCAATAGCTTGCTCACCATCTGTAAAATATGCTACGAGTCTTTTTTTGTTCGCTTTTCCGGCAAGGTCAAATGCTTTAATATAACCTTTTATTTGAATATTTTGATGATTTGATGTAATTTCAGAAATTTTGTAAAACTTTGAACGATCGATATATTTGTAAGGGAAATAATACAGTAAGTCACCATAAGTAGAGATATCACACTCTTCATAGAGTAATTCTGCCCGTTTAGGACCTACTCCCGGAAGATATTTGATATCTTTGTCAAGAATACTGTTCATGAAACAGAATATTTTCCATAAAAATAATATTCATTTAGAGATTTGATGAAATCTTATGCGTTTTTTTTATAAAATTTCAAAAGCTTTTAGTCATCTGCTGCGTTATTTTAAGTATTTGATTGTTTCCCGTCATACATGGGGTTATGGTATTCATTCTCCTTTTGTATATGATTTTCACCGTAATGTGCTTCATTCTTCAAAAGAAAAATCTGTTTTAAAGGATATTAAGAGGATACGAAGGCGCTTAAGTAAAGAACAAACCTTTTTATATACTACAGATTTGGGGATGGGTTCAAAAAAAGCCAAACATCGATGGATTTCATTAAAAGAAGCTGTAAAAAAAATGTCTCTGCCACATAAATATGGTAAAGTGCTTTACAGAATTATTGAATACTATTCTTTAAAGGATATTCTTGAAATCGGAACAGGGGTTGGAGTGAGTACGCTTTACCTGGCAAAGGGTAAAAAGTCAATAGATGTGCATACAATTGAAGGCGACCCTCAAAAAGCCAATTTTGCTGAAGAGCTTTTCAGAAAACAAAATCTGGAGAATGTAGAAATCTGGATAAATCATTTTGATGAGGTGCTTTATTTTGTTTTGATGAAAATGCAACACCTTCCGGATTTTATTTTTATAGATGGCAATCATCAAAAATCCAGTACCATCAAATATTTTGATACAATTTTGTCATTTATTCACAATGACACTGTGGTTGTACTTGATGATATACATTGGTCAAAAGGGATGGAAGAAGCATGGGACAAAATAAGGAATTATAGCCAGGTAACTGTAACTATAGATTTGTTTCAGATCGGAATTGTCTTTTTTAAACATGAATTATCCAAACAAAACTTTATTATTAGGTATTGATAGGGTTAAAAATTATTATACATTCGTTGGAATTTAAAAATATCACATGTCTGCCATAATTAATTTCAAAAATTTATCTAAGTATTATTATGTAGGTGCAGAAATCATAAAAGCCCTGCATGAAATTGATTTAACTATTGAAAAGAATGAATATGTAGCTATTATGGGCCCGTCGGGTTCCGGCAAATCCACAATGATGAATATTTTGGGTTGTCTGGATACACCAACGCATGGGAGTTATTTTTTGAACAACAAGGATGTGAGTAAAATAGATGATGATCAGCTTGCTGAAATACGGAATTTAGAGATAGGCTTTGTTTTTCAGAATTTTAACTTACTTCCGCGATATTCTGCTCTTGAAAATGTAATCTTACCACTGGTTTATGCTGGTGTTCCAAAGCATGAAAGGCAGGAGCGGGGAGAGGTAGTTTTGAAAGATGTCGGTTTAGCAGACCGGATCACTCATAAACCCAATGAGCTATCCGGAGGTCAGCGTCAAAGAGTTGCGTTGGCAAGAGCGCTGGTGAACTCTCCGTCAATCATTCTGGCTGATGAACCAACCGGTAACTTAGACTCTGCAACTTCCGTTGAAATTTTACGTCTTCTCGATACAATACAGCATAATGGCAATACAGTTATTCTTGTTACTCATGAAGAAGATATTGCAAAACATGCAGAAAGAATTATAAAATTGAAAGATGGCAGAATCGAAACAGACCGTGCAAATAGCGCATGAAGAATTGAACAATGGATGTAGCTTGTTGTTGAAGCACAAAAAATTATACTATGCATATATACACACGAACAGGAGATAAAGGACAAACCTCTTTAATAGGAGGAAAAAGAGTGCCAAAGTATCACACACGAATTGAAGCTTATGGAACTGTTGATGAACTTATTTCTTATATCGGATTAATCCGCGATCAGAATATTTCAAATGAAATAAAAAATCAATTAATAGAAATACAAGGCGATTTGATGGCGTGTGCTTCCATATTAGCTGCTGATTGTTCAGATTGCGGAATAGAATTGCCTGAGATAAAAAAAGACGATATTGAAAAGTTGGAGGGGTACATTAACAATTTAGAACTTGAGCTCCCTCAGCTTAATTCTTTTGTTTTGCCCGGCGGACATACTACCGTTTCTTTTACTCACATTGCCCGAAATATTAGCAGGAGAGCAGAACGAAATGCAATTCGGCTAAGAGAGGAAGAAAAAACAGAAATTAATGAGGAAGTTATACAATATTTGAATCGTTTATCCGATTTCTTATTTATGTTAGCCAGAAAATTTATTAAAGATTTTGGTGTTAAGGAGATTTTATGGAAGCCAAAAACAAAATAAAATTTTGGTTTTAACGTAATAATTTTAAATTTGCAGAATTTTAACAGAACTTAATAAAAAAGGAAAATATATGTATTGGACTCTTGAATTAGCTTCAAAATTAGAAGATGCCCCATGGCCGGCAACAAAAGAAGAATTGATTGATTATGCTATAAGATCCGGGGCCCCAATGGAGGTTATTGAAAACCTTCAGGAGATTGAAGATGAAGGAGAAGTTTATGAAAGCATTGAGGACATCTGGCCAGATTATCCCAGTAAAGACGATTTTTTCTTTAATGAAGATGAATATTAGATAATGAGCTATTAATTATTACCAGGAGGTGATGGTTTGGCTTGGTCTGTAGAACTTTCGCCTCCTGTGTTCCAGATAAAAATATCTTTCTTAGATTTCGGCCTGTGAATTTCTAACCACTGAAATCCCTCCAGTTTTGTTTCTTCAACATCTTTAATCGGATATAAAGTGCCGGTTGGATTTTTTAGCATTTTTATTTGTGATACTTGATTTTCCACTAACTTGATCAATAAACTACTGCTTTTCCCTTTATTTACACCAACAATTTGTTCGTTATCATTTTTTGAAAAATAAACTGTTTCGCTATTACCATCTACAAATACCCGTTGTAAGTTGTTGTCACGGAAATAACCCGTCATTTCAGAGCCTTTTATTTGATTATATTTTCCTGTATCCTCTCTGCTTGTCATGAAAGACTTATCAATTAAGCGGAATTTACTTATTTGGTTATTTTCAGTGAAAATTTTAATTGTATCGGCAGTAATTTGGTTCGTATCAGACCACATAACCGGGTCATAAAACATTCTGATTACAGAGTCTTTTAAGGAATAAAGTAAGGAGTCACTTTTTCCCTGGAGATTGTGCTTGAAAAATTTGACTTTATGATACGCTTTAAATATACGATAGGTTTCTGTGCTGTCATAGTGGCTACGAAGTGTGTCAGCGTGAAGAAACAATGAGTCCTTTTCACTGTCTACATATATCATAAGTGCACTATCTGTTAAAAAAGCCGAGTTAGGATCTTCTTTGTATTCTGAATAATGGCCTTTAAGAATAATGTTTTTTGCTGTGTCTATCATTTCAGCATTTTGCTTTATTTGACCAAAACCCCGGGGTTCGTCGTAATAAAGCGTATCACCTTTTAAAATACGATCTTTTTTTCTATAAAGTGCGTTTTTGGTAAAAAGAAACTCATTCTTTTTTGTTTTATACCATCCTTTTTCACAATAAAGGTAGCTTGAATCACTGTAAATATCAGTTGGTCCTATGAAAAAGGCTGTTTCAGTTTCTGTATTATAGTTTAATGTGTCTGCTTCTACGGTATAATCGGGACTCTCAACAATAACGCTGTCTTTAAAATACGCCATTTTTTCTGACGAATAGTAATTCCCTTTAACACTGGTTATTGTTTTATCTTCATTTTTTATTTTTCCGCCTTCAGAATATTGGGCATGGTTTTTTTCGGTGTTGAAATCCAGAGAGTCGGTTAGAAGCGTGGCTTCTTTATCTTTTAATTTTACGTTTCTCCGAACTTTCCCTAAATTAGTATTCCCGTTGTAGCTTAAAAAGTCTCCGTAAAGATGTAATGTATCCCCCCTGACAATATGGATATTGCTGAAGGCATCCATCTTGTTGCTTTTTGGATGAAAATAAGCACTATCACAATACATATTAAAATCATTGTGCTTAAAATGAACCTCTCCAATGAAGCGTCTTACATCCGGATTGATTTTTTTATTGTATTCCAGTGAATTTGCATGAACAATTTCGATCTTTTTAGTCTTTTTCTTCTGAGCTGATAGCAAGCCCGGTTGCATTAATCCAACAATGAAGAAAATAATTAAAAAGAAATGTCTATGTTTTGAAATCATTGTAGATGATTTTATCTATTCCTTCGCTGCTGACGTTGCTGTCTGGGCTGTCGTCCTTGCTGAGGAGTATTAGCCGGGAGCTCTTTCACTTTGCAATCCTTAAAGGTTTCATCAATTCGAATGTAAGTTGAATTTTGTTTTTCTTCCAGCCATTTCTGTATTTGTATTTGTTGTTGTTGCTGTTCAGCTAATCTTTTTATTACGTCATAGTCGTTTTCCAGATTGGCTTTATGTGAAGGTATTTTATCTTTCAGTTTTACAATTTTAAAAACAGTTTGGCCATTTTCATCCTGTGCTTCAAAAGGCTCTGAAATTTCTCCTGTTTTCAGCTCTTTTATAGCTTCATAATCCGCGGAAGGTAATTGTTCTAGTTTGAATTCGTTACTGGCATCCTGTGGATTTACCAATAAGCCACCATTGAGCCTGTATTTTTTGTCCTGGGAAAATTTACGGGCAGCTGCTTCAAAGGAGTATTCATCTGTTCTGATGATTTGAGCAATTGAATCTAATTTATTGAGTACTTTTTGTTTTTGTTTGTAAGATACCTCAGGGGTTTTTAATATGTGTCTTACGTTAAACTGGTCCCCTTCTCTGTTAATTAATTTGATTATATGGAATCCATAAGCTGACTCAACAATGCTGCTTACTTCGCCTTCCTGAAGCCTCATGGCAGCATCAGCAAATGCAGGATCTAATTCTTCTTCCGAACGTAACCCGAGTTCTCCACCTTTCCTGGAAGTGGCCGGATCGTCTGAGTATAGACGAGCCAAAGTGGAAAATTTTTCTCCATCTAAAATTCTCTTTCTTAATTCAAGAAGCTCCTCCCTGGCATTTGATTCTGCTTTATCTGTTTCTGCGGGGTATCTCACTATCTGATTAATCTGTACTTTTTCATCAATCATCGGAATGCTGTCTTCTGGTAAATTTTTATAAAAGTTTTTCACCTCTTTTGGTGAAATATCAATATCGCTGACCAGCTGTCTTTTCATTTTTTGCGTTTTCATCTGTTCTTGCAACATACTCCGCAAATCCTGCTTAATTTCCGGCATCGTTTTATTGTAATAATCCTCAAGAGCTTGTTGTGAGCCTATTTGTCTTACAAAATACTGAATTCGCCTGTCCAGTTCACTTTCAATCTGGTTAGCGCTTACTGTTATACTGTCTTTTTCGGCTTGTATTAACAATAATTTTTGAGAGACTAAATCTTTAAATACTTCGCATTCTAAATTTGAAGATGAATATCTTCTTGCTTTTAATTGAAGCATCTGATTTTCTACATCGGATTGTAAGATTTTTTTATCGCCTACAGTCGCTACAACTTGATCTATGAGCACTTTGTTTTGTCCGAATGTGATAGTTGTGATAAATAGTAACAGGAGATTTAAAATTATTAATTTTTTGTGTGTTGGTTGCATAAAGATTGTTCTTTTAGTAGATGATAAATTCATTTCGGTTTAATGCTTCGTTATATAAGTCTTTTTCTAACTTTTCCAATAATTTGTGTTTCCTTTTATTCAATATGACACTTTTAATTTTATCTTGTACATAAGAAACAGGAGCAGGGGTTCCCTTAAGTTTATAATCATTGATCTTAACGAAATAGTGGAAAAGAGAGTCTTTTTCTTCAATGTTTTTATTATATTTTAGATAGCGTTGTGGATTATTTATTTCTATTGGTATTTTTGTAATCAGGCGGTTGAATTCAATCCATTCATTATCAAAATCATCATATTTTTTTGCATATTGGTAACAGTAATCTCTGAGTTTTGAAATATCGTTTTCATTTTCCGACTTCATCCAGCTTTTAACACTGGAAATATTTGGGGAGTTTTGAGGAAGCTCGACATATAAAATCTTTACAAGATTTTTATCCAGCGTAAAATTCGTAGTATTGTTTTCATAGTAATTTTGAATTTCTTTTTCTGAGACAGTAGTATCTAATTTTTGATTGATCAGTTGTTGTTGATACCTGTATATTAGCAGCGAGGAACGATACTCTTCGATTTGTTTTTGGATATCTTTGTTTTCTTTTGATAAGTTATTTTCTGCTTTTTTCAGAAGTAATTGCTTTTTTATCCAATTCCGGATATAGCTTTCCGCTATCATTGTGCTGTCTTCTTTTGATTTATTATCCGGAATAATATCTTCAACATCTGATAAATAAAGATTTTTTTCGTGAATTTTTGCTATAGGTTTTTTGTTGGATGTGTCTTTTTCCTCTTTACACCCCAAAAAGAAAACCGTAATTAGTGTCAGGTAAATTAAATACTTCATTTGATTAGTTTTTAAGGTTTTCCAGTACTTTATGATTTACCTCAACCTTATATTTCTTTTTTAATTTATCGATCCATTGTTCTTCAAGGTAATTTTGATAATCTGCCAGCACTGCACCTCTGGCTTCATCTAAAGCTTTATTTTGTGGAGGGATCTTTTCTCCTTTTACAAAATATGGTCTGTTCTCTTTTATGTCCTTCTTTTGACCAATATTCCAGGCCTGCTGGTCAATAATTCTGTTTTCACCTTTTAAGTAAGTGCCTTCTTTTATTTCCACTTTATTTTCACCATTTGTGTTGTATTCATTCAGGATTTCTTTATCCGACCGGGATCTTCTAAATAATCCACCTTTTTTTAGTTTCTTAACCTTTTTTAGTATCTTTTTATTATCTGCAAGGTAAATCTTTCCTTTAAATCGTTCACCCCATTTATAATTATCTCTGTGATTGTTAAAGTATTTTTTCAGCCCTGTTGTATCTTCTGAAGCCTTTGACCATACCTTTCTGTCCATTATTTCAAAAAGCAAAATCCCTTCACGATATTCCTTGAAAGTATATTTATATTCCGGATATTTTTCAGGTAATTTCTCTCTTTCATAATCGATTATTTTTTCATCTGCAAACGCTTTTAAAGCCTCATCCAGGAAGTATCTTCCCTGAAATTTTTGTCGTAATTTTTTAAGTGCCTGTTCATGATATTCAGTAAAATCTTTTAATGTGAAGGAATGTGCTTCAAATTCAATTAATTTTTTCTGCAACATTTTATCTTTTGCTTCTGAAGGATATATTTTGTTATCCTTAATGATACTTGAAGCATATCGCTCATATAACGAGTCGTCTTTAGAAAACTTGTATGTGTTTTTCAGTTGTTCTAACAGAGAATCCCTGGCTATTGAATAACGTGGGTTATTCGTTACTTTCTTTTTAATTTGCTTTCTTTCTTCTTCAAAACTACCTAATTCTCGTTTGTCAAGTAATTTTATAATGTGCCATCCGATAGAGGTTCGAACAGGGGTGGTGATTTCTCCTGTTTTATCAAGGGAAAATGCAGCTTCTTCAAATTCAGGTACCATTCTGCCTACACCAAACCAGGGTAGTTTTCCGCCTTGATTGGCAGAGCCTTTATCATCAGAGTGTTTTTTGGCCATTTCTTTAAAATCAGCACCCCTCATTAATTCATGGTATATTTCATTAATCTTGTCCTTTTTTTCTTTTCTTTTTTCTTCCGGCATTGACTCCGGGGCCAGTAACATTATATGAGCAACACGTACTTCGCCTTTAGCTTTTCTTTCTCCTGTCTTCTTGATAAGGTGATATCCGTATTTTGTTCGAACCGGGTTTGAAATTTTTCCGGATTGCATTTTATATACTTTATTTTCAAAGGGATAAACCATTTGTAAAGCTGTAAAATAACCCAAATTACCCCCGTTCTTTTTTACCGAAGGATCATCAGATGTAGCCCTTGCTACCTCATTAAAGGACTCCCCCTTTTTGATAATTCTTTTTAGGATATCCTTAGCTTTTTCGTAAGTAAAACTCGTATCCTTATATGTTAGATTCTTTGGGAATTTTATTAGAATATGGCTTGCTTTAACTTCCTTCTTGCTTCTTTGATATGCTTCCCGAACCAGGGAATCTAATACATCATTATCGACCAGGTAAGGCCTGGCTAATTCCTTCTTATGTTTTTGAATTTCCTCTTTAACTGAAGGAAGCGTATCAATACCCTGGTTTCTTGCTTCTATGATTTTTAATTTAAAATTGATAAACAGATCAAGATATTCATCCATATCTGTTTTCTCTCCTGAATCAATGTTCTGAGTATTCTTATTGTAAATTCTTAAGAATTCTTCTTTTGAAATTTTTTCTCCGTCTATTGTTAGAAGCGTATTATTACTTTCTTGAGAAATAATGAGTGATACGCCAATAAAAGTAAAGAAAATTAAAAGGACAATTTTCTTCATAATATAAATTTTTAGGTTAATATTTTATCTGCTGTAATTTGGTGCCTCTCTGGTTATAGCTACATCGTGCGGATGACTTTCCAACATACCGGAGCTTGTGATTTTTACAAATTTTGCGTCTTTTAATTCCGGAATATTCTTTGCTCCGCAATATCCCATTCCTGCTTTCAGACCTCCAATCAGTTGATAAATTACTTCTGACAGGTTTCCTTTAAATGGAACTCTGCCAGCGATTCCCTCAGGTACAAGTTTTTTGACATCTTGTTCCAGATCTTGAAAATACCTGTCTTTTGAACCTTCCTGCATAGCCTCGACAGATCCCATACCGCGATAGGCTTTGAACTTTCTTCCCTGGTAAATGATTGTTTCTCCAGGTGACTCTTCAACTCCGGCAAACAATGAACCCGCCATTATTGAATCTGCGCCTGAGGCAATTGCTTTTACTAAATCACCGGAATAGCGCAAGCCTCCGTCAGCAATAAGCGGAACTCCTTTATTTTTGCATTCTTGCGCTACATCATAAATTGCTGTTAACTGGGGTAGGCCAACTCCTGCCACAACTCTTGTGGTGCAAATGGATCCAGGACCAATACCAACTTTCAGAGCATCCGCTCCCGCTTTGATCAAATCTTTTGCTGCCTCAGCTGTTCCAATATTCCCAACAACGATTTGCAATTCAGGATAAACCTTTTTTATATTTTCTACTGTCTTAAAAACTCCTTTGGAATGAGCATGAGCTGTATCGATAGAGATGGCATCAACATTTTCGGCAACCAGTGCATCTACTCTTTGCATAACATCAGCTGTTATTCCAACTGCTGCGGATACTCTTAGTCTTCCTTTTGCATCTTTGCATGCATTGGGGTTATCTTTTACCTTGGTTATGTCTTTGTAGGTCAATAATCCCACTAATTTATAATCATCATCAACAACAGGGAGTTTTTCAATTTTGTAGTTTTTTAATATATCTGTAGCTTTTTCAAGATCGATTGATTGAGAGGTTGTTATGAGGTTCTCTTTGGTCATTACATCAAGTACGGGTCGGTTAAGTTCTTTTTCAAAACGTAAATCCCTGTTTGTGACAATACCTATCAAAACATTTTCAGAGTCAACTACTGGTATTCCTCCTATACTGTTTTCTTTCATAATATTGAGTGCATCCAGTATTGTGCTTTCTTTTGGAATGGCAATAGGGTCATAGATCATCCCATTTTCGGCTCTTTTTACTGCTTTTACTTCTTTAGCCTGCTGTTCAATACTCATATTTTTATGAACTACCCCGATTCCTCCTTCTCTGGCTATGGCAATTGCCAGTTCCGATTCTGTTACTGTATCCATGGCTGCTGATACCATGGGTATATTTAAATCAATCTCTTTTGTGAATTTCGTGGATAGATTCACTTCGTGTGGCAATATTTCTGAGTATTGGGGGATTAAAAGGACATCGTCAAATGTATATCCGTCCTTTTGAATTTTATCTTTGTCAAAGCCCATCAGTCTGCGTTTTTTATATTAAATTTAATCGCGCCAAAATACAAAAAAATCAAGAAACATTAGTGGATAAAATTACTAAAATTCTCACTTAAATGAATCATTATAAACAAATATTGGTTAAATATTGGGGGTATTCAGATTTTCGGCCTTTGCAGGAAGACATTATAAATTCCGTAATGGAAGGAAAAGATACGCTTGCTTTGATGCCGACGGGTGGGGGGAAATCCCTGACATTCCAGATTCCTGCTTTGGCAAAAGAAGGAATTTGTTTGGTGATTACCCCACTGATAGCCTTGATGAGGGATCAGGTTGAGAATTTGAATAAACGCGGAATTAATGCTTTGGCTATTCATTCAGGAATGAGTAAAAATGAAATTGATATAACCCTTGATAATTGCATTTTTGGAGACTACAAATTTCTTTACCTTTCACCGGAGCGGGTGGATACTGAGTTGTTTCAGGTACGTGTAGCAAAGATGAATGTGAATTTAGTAGCCATTGATGAGGCGCATTGCATTTCACAATGGGGATATGATTTTCGTCCTTCGTATCTTAACATAGCTAATTTGAGAGCGTTTTTAACTGTTCCTGCCCCGTTTTTAGCTTTGACGGCTACCGCAACTCCTAAGGTTATTGATGACATTCAGGAGAAGCTTCTTTTTAAGCAGAAAAACGTATTATGGAAAAGTTTTGAACGGAAAAACCTTATCTATTTGGTTCGGAATGTGGAAAATAAAAATGGTTACCTGGTAAAAACCCTGAGAAAGGTAAAAGGCACAGGAATAATCTATACACGCAGCCGGAAGAGAACATGGGAATTGGCGGAGTTATTACAAAAACAGGGGATGTCAGCAGATTTTTACCATGCCGGTCTGGATAGCGAAACGAGAAATAAAAAGCAAGATGCATGGCAGGAAGGCCGTGTGAGAATCATAACAGCCACTAATGCTTTTGGTATGGGAATTGATAAACCAGACGTGAGATTTGTTATTCACTATGATCTGCCGGATTCTCTTGAAGCATATTATCAGGAAGCAGGCAGAGCGGGAAGAGATGGAGAGCGTTCTTTTGCTGTTCTTTTGTTTAATGAAAATGACCGGGTGAAAGTTGAACAACGAAAGAAAACTAATTTCCCTGAAATTAAAGAGATTAAAGCCATTTATGAAGCACTGGGAAATTTTCTGCGGGTGCCTGTCGAAGGCGGAAAATATCAGGCGTTCGATTTTAATATTTTTGATTTCGTATCTCAGTATAAATTCAACGTGCTCAATGTTTATAGTGCGCTTAAGTTTTTACAGAAAGACGGATATCTTGAATTAACTGATGAACTTTCAAATAAATCGAAAGTACATTTTAAAGTGAATAGAGATGACCTGTATAATTTCCAGTTAAGCAATGAACAATACGATAGATTCATAAAACTATTACTGCGTTCATATACAGGACTCTTTACAAATTATACCAAAATTGATGAAACGGAATTAGCCCGGAAAGCAGGTGTGAAAGTAGAATTGGTTTATAAATATTTAAATCGCTTAAAATCTTTTAAGATCATTGATTATATCCCATACCGAAAAAATCCGATGATTCTTTTTACAGAAGAGCGGCGCGATAAGAATAACTTATACATTTCACCGGAAAATTATAAACATCTTAAAGATCGTTATATAGAGAAAATTGATGCTGTTCTGGAATATGCTACAAAGCACAGCAAATGCAGGAGTATCCAGTTATTGGAATATTTTGGAGAAACAAATGTCTACAGGTGTGGTAAATGTGATGTATGCAACAGGAGAAATGAACTGGAGTTGAGCCGGCATGAATTCGATGAAATTCTGGAAGTATTGAAAAACCAATTAAAGGAAAATAAATTGAGCCTCGAAGAGATCGTTGATTTATTGGGAAAACCAGAACAAAAAGTGTTAAAGGTTGTGGATTGGTTAATTGATAAT
>CAYFRV010000053.1:0-14648 GCA_964345495.1 uncultured Bacteroidales bacterium
AAAATTAGTATTTATATTGCTTAATGATCTCTTCAGGATTCATCAGAATATCAACATATTGAGCACGTTTGTATACGAATGGACTTTTAACTTTTGCTCTGGAAAGTTTTCCTTTAAAATCTTTTAATGATTTATAAGAGTTATCATCCATCCACTTATTGATATCGTCAAGCATTTTTGTAATATGCTCAATTTTATTTTTATATAAGGTACTGACAACCTGTACGCAATCTGCACCGGCAAGAATCATTTTTATTGCATCTGCTCCATCAAAAATCCCGGTATTGGTACATATATTTGCATTTATATTATCATACAACAATCCTGCATAACGCAAAGGTAGTTTATAGTCACCTTTTTGACTTAAATTAAAAGGAAATCTGTGTTCTTCTTTCTCAATATTAATCTCCGGTTCAAACAAACGATTAAATAATACAAAGCCATCAATACCTTCGGCATCCATAGTCTCCACCATATTGAGGGGATTGGAATAAAACGGACTCAGCTTTACACTCACAGGTATCGATAGTTGCTTCCTGAGTTCCTTAAGAATGCCAACCTGTTCTTCTTCTATCGAAACACCCTCTTTTTCAACATCATAAGGCACGTGATAGAAATTTAACTCCAAAGCATCTACTCCTGTTTCTTCTATTCTTTTTGCATAATCCAACCATGTTTGTTTATAGACAGCATTTAAACTTGCAATCAATGGTATATCCAAAGAAGCTTTAGCGCGTTGCAGTGCTAATAAATGTTCTTCAGGACCTGAATGCTCAATAGTTGGATGCGTTTTCGTCATCTCCGGGTGTCGATCATCAAACTCGGTCAAATCCTCATCAAGCTGAGCTTTTTCAAGCTGAATCTGCTCCTCGAAAAGTGACTTATACACTATTGCTGCAGCACCAGCTTCTTCCATTTTTTTAAGATTTGAAACGTCTTTAGAAAGATTGCTTGCGCCGGCTATAATGGGATTTTTAAGCTGAATACCCATATATTTTGTTGATAAATCTGCCATAAGATATAGATTTAAGGTTTTATAAATAAAACAAGATAAAAAAAAATAAGTTCAAATGAAACGCTCAACTATAAACTATTACTATAATAAATTGGTTATCCCTAGATTTATAGGCATCTTCAGGTGTACTATCAAATTTTAAAGGGAGTCCAAAATTTAGAAAACAAAGGGTAGGGTTATTTCCACCCTTGTTCCACGGGGATTTCCTTCTTCATTTTCCAAGTCAACATATTGCACATCAATTTCATCACTATACAATGAATTTAAAACATTTATCCGATCTTCTGTTATTTTTGAACCTAAAGATTCCTTCATGGGTCCTTTGCTCATTTTTATTTCTTCTGCCCGTTTTCTTCCAACTCCATCATCTTCAATGGAGCACAACAAAGATTCTTCATTCTTCTGAATATGAACTCTTAGGAAACCTTTAGTTTTTTTATGAAGCAAGCCGTGTCGTATTGAATTTTCAACATAAGGCTGAAGAATAAGCGCAGGTATCTTATATTCATAAGTATTTATGTCATCATCAACTTTTATTTCATAATCAAAAGACTCCTCAAACCTCAAGGCCTCCAATTCCAGGTATAAATTCAGCCCACGAATCTCGTCCTCAATGGAAACAAAGGTCTGTTGCGAATTATCCAGAACAATTCGCATCATCTTGGCAAATTTAGTGAGGTAATTTAAAGAAGAGGTAGTATCTTCATCTAACAGGAAGTATTGAATTGAATTTAAAGTATTAAATATGAAGTGTGGATTCATCTGCTGTCGAAGAATTTTTTGTTTATATTCATTAATATCCTGCATCAGTTCGTTACGTCGCCTTATCATCGATAATCTAAAGTAAAACAACCACCATATAAGTCCTGAAAATATAATAATCAATAAACCTATAAACCACCATTTTCTCCAGAAGGGTGCTTTAACAGTAAAGGTAACCCTTGCAGACTTTTCGCCCCAAATTCCATTTTCGTTTTGTGCTTGCACTATGAACTCATAATCACCTGGCGATAAAGTGTTAAAAATTTTCCTGTTTCTGTTTGTAATGCTCCAATCCTCATTCAAGCCTTTCATCTTGTAACGATACTTTACATCACCTTTTTGTCGATAGGTCAGTCCTACAAAAGAAATCGAAAGGGAATTCTGATTATATTTTAATTCATAAGATGATTGAACTGTAGTATCACGGCCATTGATTTTAATATCTTTTATTTTAACTGGCGGGGGAAAGACTTTTTTCGTTAAATTCATAAAATTAAAATAAGACAACCCTTCATTTGTTCCGACATAAACAATTGAGTCCACAACAGCAATGTCATTAACCTCATTATCAGCAAGTCCGTCTTTTTTAACTAAATTATAAATATCAAATAACTCTGCTTCGACATCATGATAGGTAAGTTTGGTAACTCCTCTGTTCTGTGCTATCCATATCTCATTATTATTCACCTGAACTGAATTGATAGAATTACTAAGCAAACCATCTTTTTGAGTAATTTGAAAAACAGCATCCTGATTATAAAGAATCAACCCTCCTCCTCTTGTTGCTAAGACCATATACCCCTTATATTCAGAAATATCAACCACTCTATAGTACAGCAAATCATTCTTTTTACCCAGATGAGTAAACTCACCATCTTTAAATTTCCAGAATCCATTCAACCCACCTAGATACAACACACGATCCTCTTCTGAGTAATAGAGCTTAGTTATTCTATGGCAAAAATTATCATCTTCACAAGACTTATAAACTAATTTATTATTCTCAATTATTCTGATCCCCCAAATACCAGAAATAATGCATCTATCATCTGGCATAAAAGTCATTGAATTTGCATTATTCCCATGTTCAAAACTCTTTTGTTTTATCTCCTTGTTCCGTATTTCATTCTGATATGTCTTATTCCATCTTAAAATATAAACAGAATTATCAGGCCCGAATATTATATCATTAATCCCTTCAGGTTCACTTTTTGGAAATTCAATTTTTGTCAATACTTCTTTGTTTTTTAATAATGTAACAGCCCGCTCTTTATGCCCAACCCATAAATTTTTATCCTGATCGCTTGTTATAACGCCAATTCTATTGGAATAAAGCCCCTCTTTTTGTGTTAATGTTTTAATGAATAAAGAAGGAACATAATACAAACCATTTTTTATAGTAGAGAACCAATATCCACCTTCAAAATCGCGTAAAACAGATGTGATATCCATATCCTCAAACAGAACATTTTCATTTTTGTGTATATTATTTTTATTCAGCTTTAATGCGCCGCCTGCCATTCCTAACCACAAGTCATCGTTTCTGTCGATATTCATCCATAAAATACGTTTGTCAAACTGACGTCGGTTTACAACCGAATCCTCCCGGAGGTGATATAAAGTGTTCCCTGCTGTAACATAAAGGGAATTTTTATTTTTACAGGCAAATTGAATTTCGTTTCTTTCTTTTGCTTCCAGAGTTAAATCAATTATATTTAAAGTATCTTCATTAAAAATCTTTAGCTTATTAAAAATCTTACCACTCCATAAATTAAAAAACACCGAACCCCGATTGAAAATGCTTAATGTATCTCCGGATTTCATTTCAATTTCATCTAACTCACCATTTGAATTAATTTTAAAAAGATTACGTTGTTGAACTCCAAAATAAATATTATCCTGCTTATCTACGTGAAACGACAATTTGTTGAATACTCTGTCTTTAATAAAATAATCACTAATTACATCATTATGCTCATAAGTGTGTATTGAGTCATTATAATAATAGGAAAGCTTCATTGAATATGACAAAAACCATATCCGCCCTTTATAATCTTCATATATTTCAAAAATTGTATTATTCGGTAGTCCATCTTCCAGATCATAATTTTTGAACTCATACCCATCAAACCTTGAAACCCCCATATTCGTTGCAATCCAAATATATCCCTCTGAATCTTGATATACATGATAAACTTCTGATGAGGGAAGGCCATCCTCAACCTCATAATTATGAAATTGATACTGCTGACCTTCAGCAAATTCAGCAAGTAAAGAAAAAAATATTATGATTAACAGGTATCGCACTAATTCATTATTTATGTGAAAAATAAAAATAATCAATTCTCTTAGAAAAAAAAAGAAGCAGAGACTCCCTGCTTCTTTTTTATATTTAAAATACTAACTAAGGATCTATTTTCCCTCTGCTAACTTTTTGTACTTATTATATCTCCATTTAGCATCATCTTCAGCTTGCTTAAACAGCACCTCCGCTGCTTTAGGGAAAGACTTCATAAGAGAAGTATAACGCACCTCTCCTTTCAGGAAGTCCTGGAATCCACTGAAATCTGGCTCTTTGGAATCAAGGACAAACGGATTCTTTCCTTCTTTTTCAAGTGCTGGATTATAGCGGTAATTTTGCCAGAATCCGACATTTACAGCTTGTTTCATTTCAGCTTGTGCCTGTCCCATACCACTTCTCAAGCCATGGTTGATACAAGGAGAATAAGCTATGATAACCGATGGACCTTTATGCGCTTCAGCTTCTTTAAGAGCCTTAAAGAACTGATTCTGGCTTGCTCCCATAGCAACCTGTGCAACATACACATGACCATAATTTATCGCCATCATACCGAGGTCTTTCTTACGGGTTTTCATACCCGATGCAGCAAACTTGGCAACGGCACCTGCCGGAGTTGCTTTAGAAGCCTGACCACCGGTATTGGAATAAACCTCTGTATCCAGAACCAGAAGATTCACATCTGTATTTTGGGCAATCACATGATCAAGGCCTCCATAGCCAATGTCATAAGCCCAGCCATCGCCACCTATGATCCAAATGGATTTCTTAATCAGATAATCTTTCAGTTCAAGAATATCTTTTGCAATCTGATCTTTTTCTTTACCAAGCGCGTCAACAATTTTATCGTAAAGCTCTTTGGTTTTGTCCGGATTGTCCTTATTATCAATCCATTCTTGCAATAATGCTTTTGTATCTTCGGATGCTCCATTCTGGATCAATTCTTCCATCTTCCAAGCTATACGGTTTCTTAACTTATCGACTCCAACAGCCATTCCATAACCATACTCAGCATTATCTTCAAACAGTGAGTTTGCCCATGCAGGTCCTCTGCCGTCTTTTCCTTCTTTATAAGGAGTTGAAGGAGCAGAACCTCCATAAATTGATGAGCAACCAGTTGCATTAGCAATCATCATACGATCACCATACAATTGAGTTATTACCTTAATATAAGGAGTCTCGCCACAACCAGGGCATGCACCATGGAACTCAAACAATGGCTCAGCAAACTGACTATTCTTAACAGTTTTTTCTTTTGGGACGATTGTGTCTTTATAGCCCACTTTCTCATGCATATAATTCCACTTCTCAATCTGATCATCCTGAGAATCAAGCGGCTTCATTTCCAACGCTTTATTCGGAGCAGGACATACATCAACACAATTTCCACAACCAGTACAATCCAGCACACTTACCTGGATTCTGAAATTATATTCTTTTATGGCACCTTTACCTTTAATTGTTTCGGTTCCCTCAGGTGCATTCTGAACCTCTTCGTCAGTCATTAAGAAAGGACGAATCACAGAGTGCGGACAGACATAAGCACACTGATTACACTGAATACAATTATCCGGAATCCATTCAGGTACATTAACAGCAATACCACGTTTTTCATATTCTGTTGTTCCAGCTGGAAATGTACCGTCTTCTCTGCCTACAAATGCACTTACCGGCAATTTATCACCCTTTTGAGCATTGATTGGATAAACTACATCTCTAATGAATTTGGGCACATTCTTATCTTCAGCTTTTTCTTCTTCGTCAGATAGATTTTTCCATTCCTTCGGAATATCTATTTTTGTGACATCACCACCTCTATCAACAGCCTTATGATTCATGTTGACGATATCTTCACCTTTCTTACCGAAAGATTTTATAATCGCATTTTTCATCTCCTCCACTGCTTTCTCATAAGGGATTACCTCAGAGACTTTAAAAAAGGCAGACTGCATAATTGTATTTGTTCTTCCGCCTAATCCAATCTCTTCAGCAATTTTTGTTGCATTAATTATATAGAAGTTGATATTTTTTTCAGCTAACTGCCGTTTTACTTTATTTGGCAATTTCTCTTTGGTTTCTTCTTCATCCCATATACTATTAAGCAGGAATGTTCCACCTTCTTTCATGCCTTCCAGCATATCATATTTTTCAAGGTATGCAGGCACGTGGCAAGCTACAAAATTAGGTGAACCTACAAAATAGGAAGAACGTATAGGATGATCGCCAAATCGAAGATGTGAAACAGTAACACCTCCGGATTTCTTAGAGTCATAAGAAAAATATCCCTGGGCATATTTATCTGTTGACTCTCCAATAATTTTAATTGCATTCTTATTAGCTCCAACAGTACCATCACCACCAATACCATAAAATTTACCTTCAAAAGTACCTTCTGGTACAACACTTACAGGTTCCTGAAGTGGCAATGAGGTATAAGTAACATCGTCAACAATACTAATTGTAAACTGATCTTTTGGTTCTTTTTGTTTTAGATTTTCAAAAACTGCTATGATATCTGCAGGCTTGGTATCTTTAGAACTAAGACCATATCTACCGCCAACAATTATAGGAGCGTTTTTCTTATTGTAGAAAAGGTTTCTAACATCCAGATAAAGAGGTTCTCCCATTGCTCCGGGTTCTTTGGTTCTATCCAGAACAGCAATTCGTTTAACAGTATCCGGCAATACTTTGAAGAAATATTTCTCTGAGAAAGGTCTGTATAAATGAACTGTCAGCAGACCAACTTTTTCTCCTTTACCTCTGAGGTAATCTATTGTTTCGCGAATTGTTTCCGTAACAGAACCCATTGCTACAACAACATGTTCAGCGTCTTCCGCTCCATAATAGGTAAAAGGATGGTATTCTCTACCGGTTTTCTTGGTTACTTCCTTCATATAATCTTCCACAACATCAGCTACGGGTTCATAATATTTATTAGAAGCTTCCCGTGCCTGGAAGAAAACATCAGGGTTTTGAGCGGTACCTCTTGTTACAGGATGTTCAGAATTTAATGAACTATCTCTGAATTTCTTCAGTGCATCATAATCAATAAGACTTTTCAGGTCATCGTCTTCGAAATACTCAACCTTTTGTATTTCATGTGAATTCCTGAAACCATCAAAGAAATGAAGGAAAGGTATCCTTGTTTTAATTGAGGTTAAATGAGCTATTGCTCCAATGTCCATAATTTCCTGTATACTGCCGCTGGCAAGTAATGCGAAACCTGTTTGGCGGGTGGCCATAACATCACTATGGTCGCCAAATATAGAAAGCGCATGGGTTGCAACACTACGTGCACTCACATGAAATACGCCAGGTAATAATTCCCCTGAAATTTTGTACATATTGGGAATCATCAGAAGCAATCCTTGCGAAGCAGTAAAAGTAGAGGTGAGTGACCCTGCCTGAAGCGAACCATGTACAGCGCCAGAAGCTCCACCTTCAGACTGCATCTCAGTAACTGTAACATTATCGCCAAAAATATTCTTTCTTCCATGTGCTGCCCATTCGTCAACATACTCAGCCATGGTTGACGAGGGAGTAATCGGATAGATCGCGGCTACCTCACTAAACATATAAGCAACATGAGCTGCCGCATAGTTTCCGTCACAGGTTATAGTTTTTTTCTTTTGTGTCATTTTTTCTCCTAAATTTTATAAAAAAACAAATGTATCATTTACAAAAATATAATAAATAATTCATTCATCCTTATCATTATGACTAAAATCAAGTTTTGGAATCGTTATTCATTTTGATTAAAAATAAATGAAATAACCTAATAAATAAAAAAATGCAAGTCAACTTTGACCTGCATTTTTTTATATGGATGCTATAAAACATTTTACTCACTATTCATAGAAATTAAGAATTC
This sequence comes from uncultured Bacteroidales bacterium, assembly GCA_964345495.1. Taxonomy (GTDB): domain Bacteria; phylum Bacteroidota; class Bacteroidia; order Bacteroidales; family UBA12077; genus JAGXLC01. The sequence goes on from CAYFRV010000053.1 coordinate 7,948, forward strand.
CTCATTACTAGTTGTCTTCTTAATTTTATCTCTCAGAAATTCCATTGCTTCAACAGAATTCATATCGGTCAGGTAATTTCTCAATATCCACACTTTGTTAAGAATCTCCTGATCAAGAAGTAGTTCTTCACGTCGTGTGCTTGACATTGTAATATCAATGGATGGGAATATACGCTTGTTAGAAAGCTTTCTGTCAAGCTGCAACTCCATATTTCCTGTTCCTTTAAACTCCTCAAAAATCACATCATCCATTTTGGATCCTGTTTCTGTAAGGGCTGTGGCAAGAATAGTTAACGAACCTCCTTCTTCTATATTTCTCGCTGCGCCAAAGAAACGTTTTGGTTTATGTAATGCATTCGCATCAACACCACCAGAAAGGATTTTACCTGATGCGGGAGAGATTGTATTAAAAGCACGTGCCAAACGTGTTATAGAATCAAGGAGAATCATAACATCGTGACCGCACTCTGTCATTTTTTTTGCTTTCTCCAATACAATATTTGCAACCCTCACGTGGCGCTCAGCAGGTTCGTCAAAGGTTGATGAAATCACCTCTCCTTTAACACTACGTGCCATATCCGTAACCTCTTCCGGGCGCTCATCGATAAGCAGCACAATCATATAAACTTCGGGATGATTAAAGGCTACAGCATTGGCAATATCTTTAAGGAGAATAGTTTTACCAGTTTTAGGCTGAGCCACGATTAAACCTCGTTGCCCTTTACCTATTGGAGCAAACATGTCCACCATTCTACAGGAGAGCGTATCTCTGTTAGTATTGGTGGTCATCGTGAATTTTTCCTCCGGAAATAAAGGAGTTAAAAAATCAAATGGCACTCTGTCCCGGATAAAATCAGGATCACGTCCATTTATTTTTTGTACTTTTATTAAAGGAAAATATTTTTCACCTTCCTTTGGTGGCCTGATTGTCCCTTCAACAGTATCACCGGTTTTTAAACCGAACAATTTGATTTGAGATTGCGATACATATATATCATCGGGACTATTTAAATAATTGTATTCTGCAGATCGTAAAAATCCATAACCATCCGGCATGATTTCCAGGACACCTGAATTGGAAATAATTCCTTCGAATTCATATTGTGCACGATCCTGTCCTCGTTGACTTTTCTGCGGCTGATCTGCATTTTTTTGTTTCCGTTGGTGGTTTTGCCTGGACTTTTGTTGTTTTTTGTCTGTTTTTTCTCCTACAAGATCTTTTTCTCCTACAAAACCCTGATTCCCTTTTCCGTTTGCCTCGGCAACCTGTTCATTAGATTGTTTTGTAGCTTCCTTTTTATTATCTCTGGAATTATCTCTGGATCTGTTCTCTTTTTTTGACTTTCTGGATCTTTCTTCGCTTTTTGCACTGGAGGAATCATCTTCGGAAAGGCTGTCTTCTTTGTTTTTTGTTTCATAAGCAGTAGAAGATTTGCTCTTTTTTGTCTCATCTTTGACTGATGATTTGGGAGGATTACGCCTTTCTTTTTTAACAACAGGCTCTGATTCTTCTGTAGCATTTATAGCTTGCTGATCCAGAATTTTATAAACCAGATCTTGTTTTCTTAATGAGTCGGCTTTTTTTACATTCAAGTCTTTAGCAATTTGCCTTAACTCCGACACAAGTTTTTTGTTTAACTCAAGAATATCGTACATAACTTTTTAATTGGAAATTTTAATCATTAAAATATTGTTGTAATAGTTGTAATTGTATAGGTCAAAGGAGAAAATACATGATTACCGAAATGGAAATCTTGTGCAAGTATAAAGATTTCGTTAAAAATACCAAAATAAAACTGAAAATATTTTATAAAATTATATTTATTGGTCTTTTTTTTTATAAAATCAAATCACTAAATTCACAACCAAAAATACAACATTTTTATTGTATTTAACGTATGAATTATTAACATTACAATTGCATATTAATTAATGACTAACTTCACCTAACACCTAATGAGACAACTTAAAATCATTAAACAAGTTACTAACAGGGAGGCGCTCTCTGTTGATAAGTATCTTCATGAAATTAGTAAAGAAGATTTATTAACAGCAGAACAGGAGGTAGAACTTGCGAGAAAAATAAAAAAAGGAGATGAGCAGGCGATGGAAAAGTTGATTAGGTCAAATCTCCGTTTTGTCGTCTCTGTAGCAAAACAATACCAAAACCAGGGATTAAGTCTGCCCGATTTAATTAATGAGGGGAATCTGGGCCTGATAAAGGCAGCAAAAAGATTTGATGAAACCCGTGGATTCAAATTTATTTCATATGCTGTCTGGTGGATCAGACAATCTATTCTGCAGGCTCTGGCAGAGCAAGCACGCATTGTAAGGCTTCCTCTTAACAAAATAGGTTCAATCAACAAGATAAATAAAGCACTGGCAGAATTGGAACAAAAGCATGAGAGAGAACCTTCCGTAAACGAAATTGCTAAAACACTCGAAATGGCCCCGGAAGAAATCAAAGAAGCTTTTAAAAATTCGAGCAAACCACTATCAATGGATGCTCCGCTTAGCGAGGAAGAAGAAGATAGCATGTACGAGGTTTTGGAAAGCTCAGAAAACCCCACACCCGATCAAACACTGCTTAACGAATCATTGAACAGAGAGATTGAGCGGGCATTATCATCTCTTACTGAAAGAGAAGCAAAAATCATCCGTCTGTATTACGGTCTAAATAACAAACATCCTTTTACCCTTGAAGAAATTGGAGAGAAGATAAATCTTACCCGGGAAAGAGTCAGGCAAATTAAGGAAAAAGCGATTAAAAGACTCAAACATGCAACCCGAAATAAAATTCTCAAATCTTATTTAGGCTAAATAAACATTTATAGATAAGTGTCATAAAAACATGGCACTTATCTATAATTCTTTCAACCACTTTTTCACAAATGGAACTTAAAAAAATCACAATACCTTATATATCTGAAGGGTGCGAAGGAATTGGCGGTACAATAAAACTATCCCCCGAAGATTTTATTGTAGAAGAAATACCAGCATATCATCCTTCCGGCTCAGGGGAACATCTCTTTATTCATTTAACAAAAACAGGTATAACAACAAAGGAAGTACAAAAGGTATTAGCAAAAACTTTTAACGCTAAAGTTAAAGATGTAGAATTTGCAGGTATTAAAGACAAACATGCTGTAACTTCACAATTTTTTAGCGTATGGCTGCTCGATAAACAAGATCCGGAACTTGTCCATAAGCTGGAAGAAGAATTACCGGTAAAAATTAATTCATACAACTTTCATCAAAGAAAAATTAAAAAAGGGCATCTTTGGGGCAACAAGTTCAATATAAAAATCAGGGAAATCGAAACTGATATTAATGAAGCCTTCAAAAAGACACAACAAATAATAAAAGTAATTCACAAGAAAGGATTGCCTAATCTATATGGCAATCAAAGATTTGGAATTGAAGGAGACAATGCCCAACAAGGATTAGAAATACTAAAAGGCCAAAGAAAAGTCCCTAACAAATGGTTGAGACAGTTTTTGCTTTCAAGTTTTCAAAGCCATCTGTTTAATTATTATATAGTCAAAAGAATAGATGCCGGATTACTGGATAAATTCATGCAGGGAGACATTGCAAAAAAGCACGATACAGGCGGAATGTTTATTGTAGAAGACAAAGAAACAGAACAGGAACGTTTCAACAATAAGGAAATTTGCTTTACAGGTCCTATGTTCGGCAGAAAAATGACCACAGCTAAAGAAGAAGCTCTTGAATTTGAAAATTCCATTATGGAAGAAAACGGCGTAACTTCTGAAGAGTTCAAACAAGTAAAAGTTAATGGTACTCGCAGAACCGGTATTATCCTTCCTGAAATTGAAACATACAAGGAGGATGATGGCATTAGGGTGAAATTCAGTCTTCCAAAGGGAGCTTTTGCAACAATTGTATTAAGAGAAATAATGAAAAACGAATAGAGACATTTTATCTGACCTTTTTACTATTTTTGTGAGCAAAAACAAAATTATGAATCATCTTATCGCACCTTCAATGTTATCGGCAGACTTTGCCAATCTTCAAAAAGATATAGAAATGGTCAACCAAAGTGAAGCAGATTGGTTTCATCTTGATATTATGGACGGGATGTTCGTTCCTAACATTTCATTCGGAATTCCTGTCATTGAAGCAATAAACAAATATGCAAAGAAACCCCTGGATGTCCATTTAATGATTGAAGACCCGGACCGATTCACTGAACTTTTTAAAAAAGCAGGGGCAGATATTCTTACAGTACACATGGAAGCCTGCAGACATCTTCACCGAAGTATTCAAAAAATCCATTCACTTGACATGAAAGCTGGGGTTTCTCTTAATCCACATACTCCGATAAACACGCTTGAAGATATTATTACAGAACTGGACATGGTGCTTATCATGTCGGTAAATCCCGGGTTTGGCGGACAAAAGTTCATTCCACAGGCATATAATAAAATCAAACAATTAAAGCAACTAATTAAAGACACCGGTTCATCAGCAAAAATAGAAGTAGATGGCGGAGTTAGTTCCTCAAATGCAAAAGAACTTACTGAAGCCGGAGTTGATATTCTTGTAGCCGGAAGTTTTATTTTTAAATCGGATGATCCGCTAAAAACAATAAAGGATTTGAAACACCTGCCTTAATTTTTATCAAGACCTTATTAGGCGCATTCAGAAGTAGAGGTATCTTAAAACTACCATCAATTATCTTATAAGTAAGCAGTTGCAGAAGCAGATAGCAGCGAGAAAACTTTACAGCACTTTCAAGGCCTGTCAGAATTTTGAACAAAGAGGCTAATTCAAAAGTAAAGGTAAAAATTAAATTTTCGGTTTCCCGGAATGTGTCAACTATAAAGCCCAAATTGAGTAACTACTCTTAATTTGGGCTTTAGTTTATCTATAATCAAAAAAGTTCCGCAAGTATCAGTTGTTTCTTGTTTCTATCAAAATTAACTTGCGGATTTCAGGTTGATATTCTATTTTCCTTCCGCGTAATCTTTTAAATACTTATATTTTTCCGTCAATTCGCCATTTTTCATTATGGTAGCTCTTTCTATTACGCCTTTATCATCGTTGCCTAGTAGATATGGAAATATTTCATTGAGCAAGGTTTCTCCAAATTCCTGAGATGCATCTCGCGGTAATTCACCCGGAAGATTATCCACTGCCATAACAGTTATATTCTTTTCATCACTGAATGGTGGCTCTTCTTTCTCTGTTTGTGGATTATAATCGTAAAACGGATCAGCAATAGTGGAAGATCTCAACGTAGCTGCGATTGGCCCTTCAATATCACAGCTCACATCTGCAATAACAGAAATACGAAAATCTGGTTGTTTCATATCTTCCTTAGTAATAAAATGAGGAGACTTCGGATCCCAATAATGACAAGCAATATAGAGATCAGTAACTTTTTGATAGGGTTTGAAAGTTGATTCATATTCTTCGGGATGTTCAACAAAATGCTTAAAATCAAACTTTAATCCGCGTTTGTGCCGAACATAATTTTGCGGATCAAGTCGACAAACTACAGGTTCATCGAACTGATCATGTAAAAATTCCTCGGGAGTGACCTCACGAAGGTTTAACTCGCGCAAAGTTTCCATTGCCCCCATGGCAACACGTCCACCACCAGTAAGTAATATTTTTTTTGATTTAAGGTTGACCTTTTTCAACCCGGCAAACATCTCATCCATATCGTGGCATTCATGGGCAGGTTTTAACTTATAAGTATCATTTTTCAACCCTCTTGCTCTTAATCCATTGTAGGCTCCAACCATACCTGCCCAGCGTCCAAAAGCAATAAGACGGGCACCATTATAATCTGTCAAATATTCATAATCAATTAAAGTTATACGATTTTTAACAATCTCCTGCATCAATTTTTGATTGTGGGGTTGTTTTTTCCCGACATGAGCAAAAAACATATATGTTTTATCGGGTATAAAGGTAGAATAATCAACTTCCTTAATTCCCAAAAGTATATCACAGTCGCTTAAATCCTCTTTCAGATTTAATTCCAGGTAACGATACTCCTCATCTGAGAATCCCCGAATATCGCTAGGTTGAATATACAATTCCGTCTGTGGAAATCGTTCAGTAAAGGTAAGTGCCTGGGCAGGTGTAACAGGTACACGTTTGTCAGGCGGATTTTTCGTTTCACGTAAAATTCCGACTTTGATCTTGTCGCTCATAAAATTTGGTTTTAGGTTTAGAGCAATAAATTTAAGGTTTTTTCAGTAAAAAAAGGTTAAATGATAATAGATTTTATACATTTGCGTTATGTAAAATGCATACATGGGGCTGAACTTGGCTTCGACGGCAGGATAAATCGATATGTAAGCATGCCGAGCATTGAGAATCTGGCTCGTAAATCTTAATTCTCATGTCATATTAAATGGCAACGAAGAGTACGCACTTGCTGCGTAATCACGCGATGCGGATTACGCTTAATCCCGACGACAAGACAGTCGCGGGACAAGTCGCCTCTCCGGCAGCGCTGACCAGCCGCGGCCGGGTTAAGGGGTGAAACCGTAAAGTTGGTATAGCTTGAGTGTAGCCTCGGCACTCAGGTGAAACTTTAAGAGGCTGGGAAGCAATGAAGGTTTGTTCCTGACCATTTTGCTTCCGAGATGCAAACAAGGAACTAAGCATGTAGAAAGCATGTGGGTTTCCTGACCGGACGCGGGTTCGACTCCCGCCAGCTCCAC
>CAYFRV010000054.1:0-13132 GCA_964345495.1 uncultured Bacteroidales bacterium
TTAAGGTATAGGTTTTGCAGGTAAAACAAAGAAGGCAGAAAATGGATATTTCCTGCCTTCCCGGATGCTTCCTAAGTTTTTTTAAGCTTCAATAATTTCCTTATATTTTGAAGCGTCCAGAAGATCATCAATTTCAGATTTGTCTGAAAGTTTAACTTTTATTAGCCAACCTTCGCCATAAGGGTCTTTGTTTACAATCTCGGGAGAATCTTCAAGTTTTGAATTTACTTCAACAATTTCTCCTGAAACGGGCATAAAAATGTCAGAAACGGTTTTTACTGCTTCAACAGTACCGAAAACTTCTTCTTTATCAAGGTTGTCGCCTTCGGTTTCAATTTCTACAAAGACAATGTCTCCCAATTCACCTTGGGCATAGTCGGTGATACCTATAGTAGCAGTATCTCCATCAACTTTGATCCATTCGTGATCTTTCGTATACTTTAAATTTTCAGGGATGTTCATAGTTTTAAATTTTTTTAATAGAACTTAATCAGTTCAAAATTACAAATATTATTTTTTCTAACCAATTTATTCAGCAAGAGTAAACCTTAAACTAAACCCGAAATTTGTATTCGAAGTAGGGAAGGAGCGGGATATTTTCGGTTCGTTCACATTCCTGTCATAAAACACTCTTACATTGAAACGGTTGCTTAAAGCATAATCCGCTGATGCTCCGATTACTATGTTTTTTTGTCCTGCAGTTGGCTGATGATCAACTTCTTCGTCTAATTTTCTGAGAATAGTTAAATTGTCTCTTATTTTCAGGTTCCCTTTTACATTAAGGTCATTACTCATGGCTTCATCATTTTCGCCGAAATTTACGATCAGATTAAAATCCTCAAAACGGTAGCCCAGGCTAAATGAATATTGTTCGCTTAGGGTCTCTGTAATTTGTAAATTGGAAAAGCTTAAGCCCACTCTCCTGGATTTTGATATTTGAAACCGGGAGGTGATGTTGTTTTTCCATGTTATATCCAGGTTGATCAGCGGATTAAATTGTTCATTGATTGATACAGAGTTAATTTCCTTCTCCGGAATAAAATTACCGAGGTCATCAATTTCTCCAAAATCCTGATTAAATAAGTATGATCCAACACTATAAGTTGACTTGTAAGAATGACTGATGTTAACCGTTTTAGCTACGCTTTCAACGAATCCGATATTGGAAAGGCTGGTAATGTTTACTCGCCAGTTTGGGAATGGTATTTCGGGAAACCTTTTTAGCGGTGCATTATTTTTACTATAGCTACCATAAGCTGATAAAAAGGAAGGAATTAAAACTTGCTGACTGCCGGGGCCGAAGCCATCGCTATATCCTGTTCCTGTTGATGGATTGTAGCCACTTTGTTTGTTGGCTCTGTTTCTTCCCAGTCTTGTTGATATTTCGTCTCTGTATTGCTTAAAGTTATCAAAAGCATCTGATTGATAGTTGTTTTCACTGTTTATGTCTTCAAATGCCGTTTCAATGGATAAGAAGCTCATTGAAAAATTTCCCTGACGTTGAATATTTTTATCGAGCCTTTGCGGATTGGATCGATCATAAAAAATGCGCTCGTTTTTGGAAAAAGTTCTTGTTCCCGAAACATTAATTTTTACCCCTTTAAATGGTTCGAAAGATGCTCTTGCATTGATATTCAGGTTTTCGGTCATCAGATAAGGTTGGTTAAGCATTGTATCTCTTGTTAACCATTGGTTTTCGAATGCCTTTTCACCAAAGTTTTCATTTTGCAAACCAAGGATAAAAGGAATACCAGGTGCAAGGGTGTTGTTGGTTTGTGTCATGCCCATATATTCGCTGGTGGGTAAAAATCCAGGCATTTCTGAACCTTGTGTTTGGGATACGGATAAAGAAACATTTTTTACTCCCATGGCCAAACGGGCAATGTTTTCTGCTACAATGACAAGTGGATTGGGTGAATCTTCAATTTTTCCTTCTACCCTAACTGTGGCATTCTCTAAGTCTTTCATTATTTTTACGCGTGCAGTTCTCTTTCCCCTCGCCTCTGTTCTTGCATTTACTCTTTTCCCTTTTTCATCAAATACTTTTACTGTTATATCCTCCGTCATTAAGTCGTGTTTGATATCTTTAGGCGTGTCTCGCTTTAATACCACCCCTTCTTCTTCGTAATCTACTGTTTTATAAACTTCTTTGCTGTCTCTGCCACCGCGGTATTTTTGATTGATTTTTTTGAGAAAACCGACTTTATTGTAAAGGGTTGTAAGATTAAATTGACTGTTAATTTGTTTTGTGTTAGAGTTTCGGATTGTGTTTCCGAGCTCCAGTGAATCGTTTTCCCGGTCTAATAAAGGTCCGGCATCCCAGTTGTAGGTTCCGTTATATTTTGTTGATATGTTAATCCAGTCAGCCAGGGGTAATTTATTTATCGGCACACGATAGGATGCATCGAATTTGTGATTATATTGAGTATTTCTTCCAAAATCCCGGATGTTTGTCCAAACTGAATCTTGCCAGTTTTCATACTCATGTGGTGCTTCGTCTCTGTTTACTCTCCCCCTGGGTTCATCAATGCGGGCACGGTTTGTTGCATTAAAATTGAGTTTAAGTGATTTTGTTAAATCATATTGAAGGTTGTAAACTCTGTTCCAGACGAAGTTTTTATCAAAGTTTGGCGAATATTCGAAATTTGGATTGTTTATATTCCGGTTTTTTATTTCATTATAATGCCTTTGAACATCTGTTTTAAATGTAAATGAGGAGGGATAAAGATTGAAGTTGAAATCTCTGATGATCCTGAAGATGTCGCTGTTGAAAATTCCTCCTAAATTTTTCAGGGGTGCGATATTTTTGGGGCGTGTACTGTAGTTATAGATCAATCCTCCTTTAAAATCTTTCACCAGGTTATATTCTGTATTGGTATTCCTCATGAACGTTTCGCTATATGAATAATTTAATGAGAAGTTTGATATATCGTAAATTTTGGGTTGTCGTTGATTTTTGGGAGCTATTCTAACGTTTGTAAAATTCAGGTTTTTTCTTTGGGTATAATCTTCTGCAAGTTTTCTAAGCCTGTTGCGCTCACTATTGTCTTCTTTTGAATTTAAGGCATCTTCCAGTTTTACATCCGGATCCAGCGGATTGTATTGTGGGGTGATTTTTCTTTCTGAATATCCTAAGTACATTGGGATTTCAACACCTGCGTCTTCAGGGAAAAATTTGCCAAGATTAATATTGGAAGAGAGATCATATTGTTTGAGCGTTTCTTTACTTCGTTCATTTACTTTTTGACTGATGCCGCCGAAGCCCGGAGTGCTCATGTTTCCGGAGACATTAACTGTTGCGAAATCTGCCATTTGAGTGGATACCCTTCCCCGGGCTGCCCAGCCTCCTTCTTCTCTGAAGTCGGACAGTCGAAATTCGTTAAACCAAATTTCGCCTGACTTAAGCATTCCATCATCATTTTCAGTTAAATTGTTCTTCTGAGCGTCAGGATTGCGGACACCTATCATTACTGTTCTTACATCGCTCAGATTTGGATTTCCCCGGACACTGATTCTGGCATTTTCTTTAATAACGCTGTATACATCTTGTGTTGAAAGGTTGTTGTCATCTCTGCTTATTGCCTGGTTCCTTTCCAGCTTGATATCCGGCAGGTCATCCAGATTAATCACCATGTTGTTTTTCCAGACTTGTTCTCTGTCACTTGTGCTGTTGTTGTCGTAATTCCCCGGCGGAGTTACATCAAGAGGAATTTCATATTCGTAATAGTTGTCGCGGTAATCGGTTCCAAGTCTGACGAATGCTCTCAAATCGCCATTTTCCAGGGTTTGTTCTTCAGGGGCTTCGGCATGAACGAACATCTTAATTTTCTTATACTGTCGAATGTCCATGTTTACATTCTTGAAAGCTGCTCTTGCGTCACCATCTTCAAGATCATTAATTTTATGTACAATGGCTTGTTCGTTTAATTCCCTTAATTGAGGGTTGGTGGGATCAATAACTCTGTCTATACCCGGGGGTAAAACATAATTCACCGGAGTTTTATTTGCGTTTTCTTCAATATTTACGGTTGATATACTCAGATTTCCTTCGTTATATTCTGGTGAAGAAAGATTTTCACTTGCTTCGTTCAATGATTTAGTATATCTTCTCCATTCACCACGGAGCAGGTTCAGCTTTGCAAATCTCAATATCACTGAATCCTGAAATCCCCGCAAAAACATTCTCATGAAACGAATTGAATTGAAGTCTCTTATAGATCCAACCTTTTTATCGGGATCCCTGATTGGTATTTTGAACTGGTACCATGAAACTTCTGATTTTTCTCCGTTAGCTAATTCAACCTGACGAGTGATTTTATCTGTTATATAGTTTTTCCCGACCTCCATCTTCTGCGGATTCATCTCTACTTTGTATTGATAGTAGTTTTCATCTTCATCGAGGGTATTGTCGTTATTAATGTCTTCTACATCCGGATTGGCTTTTCCTGTGGTTGGATAGGGTTCCGGGGACTGCTCATCTGTTGGAGAATTACCGTCCAGGCCATTGTATTTTTTGTATCTTTCAATGATGCTTAATTTTTGATTGTCATAATCGCTGCCGCGGTAATAATGGTAATCATCGTTAGAGACGTCGATTTCTGCGGGATCTCCTTCATATTTTTCCTGAAACACATCTTCATCTAAGTTCTGCTGCAGCGAATCAAGGTACCTGAATCCTTCACGATTAAAAAACGAAACCTCGTCTTCGTTCCTTAATCCATCCAGCCCAACGTCTTGGTATTTTCGGGTTTCCGGGTCGTTATCAAATGCGTTAACAAGTGACTGGGTCAGCGGAACAATTCCCCATGTCGTAGTGTCAACCATATCTACTTCTTCAGTTGTTGGAAGTCCGTTTTCAAAGGCTTTTCTTGAATCTTTAAGTATGTCTTCGGATATATTCCCCAGGTTTAAGTAAAGATTCCCGGTATTGTTGCTGTTTGGATTGTTTACAAACGGATCCATCAGCCAAAATTCGATGTATTCTACATTTGCTTCTTCAAAATCGGTGGTTGTAATATCCCGCATTATTCCTCCCCATCTGCTTTCGGGGTTTTTAAGACTTTCATCCTGGTTGATTCCGCTCGAATAGGCGGAGCCGGTGTTATTAAATTCGTAGTTGTACGGGCCTTTTTCATCCGGGAAAAATGCCAGGTTGAGCACTTGAATAGGAGCCGGATAATCGTTTGGGTTGTCTTTATTTGGGAAAAGTTCTTTCTCGTAAATCTCCCTTACGAAGTGGCTTGAACGGAGATCGGGATTTCTTCTTAAATATTGGGGCATGTTTGAGCTTTCTTCCCTTAAAAAAAGCGGGTCTATGTGATACCATGCTAATTTTGCCCTGTTAAAATTGTATCTGAGGTCATTGTTTAAAGAAGCTTCAGGGAACAGGTCATTTTGTTTTTGAGGTGTACTGGCAAGAACCCAGGCATTAGGGTTTTTCATGTCTATAGCCGTCTCACTTCCTTCAAAATCATCGATATAAGCATTGCCTTCTTTTTCAATTGCTTTTGAGTGTCCCGGGATAAGATGTGCAAATTCGCCATTTACCGTAATATTTGATTTTTCTTTTGTGTCCAGAAAAGGTATCTTATCTACCAGTCTGGTCAAATAAGGTGCTTCTTTCCTGTATGAGCCATCAAAACCCCAGATTGTATTGGATATGGGTTCGTCCCCAAAACTTACTTTTTGTGTTAATGGTCTTTCTTTTAGGTGCATAACAGTGGCCCCTAAATTAAAATCTTCGGATACATTATATTTAAAGTGCGAACCGACAAGCGTTTTCTTTTGCATGCTGTATGTGGATTGACTCTCCAGTGAAATCTGAATAGGCGTGTTGGATTCAAGGAGTCCTTCGTCCAGGATTTTTACACGTCCTAAGTTGTAATCGACTGTGTAATGAACGTTTTCTTCGAGTTTTCTGCCGTTGGCCGTCACTACAACAGAGCCTTTTGGAATATTCATCGCCTCAAGAGGAATCTCTGAAGAAGACGATGACTGATATTCGCCCTTGAGCTTGAATTTATTTTTCTCGGCTGTCTGTCTTGCTGTGGTTAAAGTTGAGTCGTAGAGTTCTTCAAACGTATATCTGCTGGCAATTTCATCGTTGTTGAATTGTTTCTTTAAATAATCACCGAAGGGTTGCAAAACCGGGAATATTATTTTTCCATTTGAAGGATTAATCGTTATGCCCGGAATAAAATCAAATTGTCCGTCTGGCTGAGCATCCATCTGAGAGTTGACATTGTCAAGATTCAGCAGTTCGATAATCATCTTGTCTGCTACTGATCCTTGACTCTCCGGAATATAGTTGATTTCATTTCCTGTTTTGTCATCCTGATAGAGCACATTCATTCTGAAGCCTTCCCTATTAACCTGGTAAGCATTAATTGAATAAATATTTCTCATCATCAGATGCCAGTTGGGAAATCTTGGAGTAAAGCTTGTCCCTTTTAACAGTTTTACAAATAGAGCATTAGGAGCATTTACCCCTTCATTTGAGAATTCTCCAACTTGATTGGTTTCTCCTGTTGTAGTTGTATATTCGAAAGCTACAGCCAGAACTTCATCATCCTGAAGTTTTGATTTTAGTGAAATATACCCCAGCTCTCTATTAAGTTCATATTGATTGCTGTTTAATCTTTTGGCATTCTCCAGCTTTACGAAATCTTCACCTGAAGTAAAACCTTGGTTGCCCCATTGATTTTCCAGGATTGTTTTTGTTTTGCTGATATCCCGAACATCGTTGAGATTGGTTAGTTTTTCATACAACTCGTTAGCTTCATTTTGTGGATAGCCTGGTTTTAAATTTCCAACAATCGGGTCACTTGCATGAATATGATCTGTTTCATTATTGATTCTTCCTTCACCAAGGTCCATAAAGGATATTATGTTTCTTGCATCTTCCACTTCACTTGATTTATTTGTAATCCAAACCTCTACCTTTGTTATCTCAATGTTTGATCTTACAACTGGTAAGTTTTGTAGTGCTTTATTGTAATTTTTTCTGAAATAATGTGAAAGAAAAAAGTGCCTGTTATCATCATATTCATCTGCATTGATGTCGAATTGTTTTGTTTGCGCTCCGCCTTGTACGTTAATCGTTTTACTTTGCCCTTTTTGCTGGGAGAAAACACTGGTTACTTCAAGGTTCCCGAAACGTAGTTTTGTTTTTAACCCAAACAGGCTCTGACTTCCGGTAATCAATGACCCGGGTAAGGGGAGTGAAACATTGCCGGCCTCTACTTCCTGGAGAATTTCATCTTCATTGCCTGAATATTCCAGCTTTGTTTGATTTTCAAAATCAAATGTTGCTTCTGTGTCGTAATTAATTCCAAGATTTATTTTGTCGCCAATGCTTCCTGAGACGTTCATCTGAATTTTTTCTTCAAAATCGAAAGTTGTGCTTTTTCTGAATTTTTCTGATAGCTTTGGGTCTTGTACCTCGTTAATGTTTACACCGAAGATTAACTCTGCGGAACCCTGGGGAACAATATCTATGACGTTGCTTCCGAATATCCTGTTGAATGCTTCTCCTCCAAGTTTTAACTGCGGAATTAATCCCTCATCGCCTTCTGCTTCCATTCCGCTTGCTTTCTGACGCCAATAATCGCGGGTCATTTGTTCAAATTTGTAATCCCAGTATTGGTCTCTGGTCAGGTGAGAAGGAGCCCTGTAATCCAGATCGCCGATTTTTTTTCGATAAATGTATTCGTCTGAATTTGGATCGTATTCAAATGACGATTTAATATTTTCCGGGTCCTCAAGGAACAGGGGAGATCGCTGTTGTTCTTCTCCGAAAAGAAATTCACCTTCTCCCTCGAATTCGTAAGGGAGATCTATCGTATCATTGTTTGTTGTATCCTGCGGGGGGAAGGTAGTACCCAAAAAAGGAATGTGAGCTTTAGTGTTTATAGCAAAAGCCCACAATATTAGAAAAAAGACGTATTTAACTATTTTTTGCTGTTTTTTATCCAAGGATTATTTCAGGGTTAGAGTTTTGCTAGTGCCATTTTTATTATTTGTTCTACTTGCATGCTTCCTTCCTTTTGGATTATTTCATCCAGAACTTTTTCCACTTTGCTCTTGGTAAAACCTAAAGTTACTAAAGCAGATAACGCTTCTTCTTTAATTGTATTGTTTACAGGAGTTGTAAATTCTTCCTCTATTTCAGTTTTACTAAGCTTATCTTTAAGATCCACGATAATCCGCTGGGCTGATTTGGCGCCAATTCCTTTAACTTTTTTCAAAGTGTTTACTTCTTCACGTAAAATGGCATTTTTAATTTCTTCGGGGGTCATTGAAGATAAAATAACCCTGGCTGTGTTTGCCCCAACTCCCGAAACTGAAAGTAACAGCCTGAAAATTTCTCTTTCTGATAAGGTAGAAAAACCGTATAACTGGAATGAATCTTCACGGATTATTTCTTCCAAATAGATCATTACTTCAGCCTTTTCAGATATTTGGGAGTACGTGTTGAGCGATATGTTTATGAAATAGCCTATCTGGTTGTTTTCAATAATGACATAAGCAGGAGTGAGCTCTGATATTTTTCCCTTTAAAAATTCGTACATAAGATTAAGTTTAATCGGCTAAAATAATACATTTTTATTCTTGGTATGAAATTTTCATTTATAAATTGTGGTTATGGATCGTTTGATTTTGTTGAAGATATGAATTTTGAGTGGTTTCAACTTTTCATTTAGAAATCTGTTCTTCTTTAAAAGGAAGATACATTCTTATAAAACACTTAACTTTGAAGAAAATATTAATAGATCATGCGGATAGAAAAAGATTTTATTGGAGAGAAAGAATTGTCGGATGATGCACTTTATGGAATTCATGCGGTTCGGGCAAAAGAGAATTTTCCGGATCAAACACCTTTTCATAAGGAATGGTATAAGGCAATAGGAATCGTAAAACTTGCCTGTTACCATACATATAAAAAATTTAAGGAGGCGGTGAATTATAAGTATCCCTCCGGGAAAGATGAGCTGAATTTATTTTCTGACGAAGATATTCAGGTGCTGATAAAAAGCGCAGAGGAGCTTTCGGAAGGTAAGTTTTATGAATTTGTGATTGTACCTGCAATACAGGGAGGAGCGGGAACAAGTATAAACATGAATGTAAACGAAATAATTGCAAACCGTTCTCTGCAGAAGTTGGAGAAATCTCCGGGAAAATATGAACGTATTGATCCTTTTGAGCATGCAAATGTATTTCAGTCTACCAATGATGTTATTCCTACTGCTTTGAAAGTAGCTGCAATGAAGTTACTTGAAGAGCTGGAGGAAAGCATTAATGAGATGAGAAATAAAATGGAACAGCTAGAGCAAGACCATCGAAATGATTTGAGAATAGGATATACGCAAATGCAGGAGGCTGTTCCTTCATCCTATGGAAAATTGTTTAGTACATATAATGAAGCTTTATCGCGGGATTGGTGGCGAGTTTCAAAGTGTTTTGAGCGGATAAAGGTTGTGAATCTTGGCGGTAGTGCGATAGGCACCGGTATTTCTGTGCCCTCTTATTTTATTATGGAAGTGGTGCCAATGCTTAAAAAATTAACCGGTTTGCCTGTCACACGTAGTGAAAACCTTCCGGATGCCACAAATAACCTGGACTCAATCGTAGAAGTACACAGTATCCTGAAATCTCATGCTGTAAATCTGGAGAAAATGGTTTCTGATCTTCGACTATTGGCTTCTGATTTAACAAGCCAGAGAGAAGTGTCCATTCCGCAGGTTCAGGTTGGAAGTTCGGTTATGCCCGGAAAAGTTAATCCTGTTATTCCTGAATATGTGATTAGTGCGGTTAATAAAGTGTATTCGAATGACGCGCTTATTTCATCTGTAGCAGGAAAAGGTGTTTTAGAGCTTAATGCGTATTTGCCAATTATAGGCCATGCATTATTAGAAAGTTTAAAGCTTTTAATTGGTGCCGATCAAACGATAAAAAATAATTTAATCAGCAACCTTAAAATATACCCGAAAGTGGCACTGGATCGTTTGTATAGAAGTCCTGCAGTTACTACGGCACTGAGTCCGGTAATTGGTTACAACAAAGCTTCAGAGTTAGCAAAGTTGATAAAAACCGAAGGCATAGATATTTTTAAAGCAAATGAGAAATTAAATTTTTTATCAGAAGAAAAATTGAAAGTGATTTTAAAACCATCGGGATTGCTGAAAATGGGCTATCAGATAAAAGATCTTTTAGATGATCGATAAGTTGATGTTTTATTATCGATATTAACTATTTTTCATTTTAGATTTATATTATTTTTTGCTTTAAATAGGTGATTAGAAGAGAGGTACAGTAAAAATTAAACATAAAATCAGGAAATTTGAGATATGGCTAAAGGAAAAGAGAGTAAACCACATATAGGAATTTATGGAAGGCGAAATAATGGGAAGAGTTCGCTAATAAATACTCTGGCGCAGCAGGAAATTGCTATAGTCTCTGACTTTGCCGGCACTACAACCGACCCGGTAAAGAAATCTTTTGAGATTACAGGTTTCGGCCCGGTTGTTTTAGTAGATACAGCTGGCATTGATGATACAGGTGAGTTAGGCGAAAAGCGAATTGCAAGTACGAAAAGATCTGTCAAAACAGTTGATTTAGCTATTCTTGTTATTGCGGAGAATACATTTGGAGATTATGAACGGAAAATTATTCAGGAATTGGATAAAAGTATGACACCGTTTATTATTTTACATAACAAATCGGATGTTGAAACCTTAAAACCCGGTTTAAAAAAACAATTAGAATCTGAGTTTAATGCTCCTGTGATGGGTTTTAGCTCAGTTCAACCTAACAACATAGATGAATTATTAAAAGTTATTCAAAAAAGCATTCCGGAGTCTGCTTATAAAAACCCCTCTCTTGTGGGTGATTTGCTTTCGTATGGCGATATTGTTTTGTTGATTACTCCTATTGACATTGAAGCTCCTGCCGGCCGTTTGATTTTGCCACAAGTACAGGCTATTCGTGACGTTTTGGATAACGACGCAGTAAGTATTGTATTGAAGGAACGGGAAGTTGATGTTTTTTTAAAACAAACAGGCATTAAACCAAAATTAGCTATTACTGATAGTCAAATGTTTACAAAGGCTGACGCATCGGTGCCCCTGGATGTTCCTCTTACGAGCTTTAGTATTGTTTTGGCAAGGTATAAAGGTGATTTCGAGAATTATCTTAAAGGCACACCAAAGATTTCGGAGTTACAGGACGGTGATAGAGTTTTACTGCTGGAATCGTGTACTCATCATGTTTCCTGCGATGATATTGGCCGCGTGAAAATACCCCGATGGATATCTAATTTTACCGGAAAGAATTTGAACTATGAGGTGGTTGCTGGTTTGAATGAATTACCAAGGGATATTAATGAATATTCATTGGTAATTCAATGTGGCGGATGTATGATTACCAGAAAACAATTGATAAACAGAATACGACCGGCGGTAGAAGCGGGTGTTCCGGTTACAAACTATGGAATGGCAATTGCCTATGTGCAGGGAATTTATGAACGGGCAATTGCGCCTTTTGTGAAAATTGAAAAAACGGCATTGGATTATTTGTAAGTTTGTATGTCAAAAAAAATAGATATAGTGAAAATGAATTCGAAAGCATATGGGTTTTTATTAAAATTTCCTTGCGCATTTTGGGGAAGTTTTTTTCTTTTGCAGTCTTAAATGTAAAAATATAAGATATTAATGAAAGCAATTGCTATAGATGAATTTGGAGGGCGTGATAAATTACAGCTCACCTATGTAGAAGCACCAAAACCAGGAGAAGGAGAGGTTTTGGTCAGAATAAAAGCAACAAGTGTTAATCCTGTTGATTATAAATTGCGGGAAGGCTTTTTGAAAGGGCGCTTACCGCATCAGTTTCCCATTATATTGGGCTGGGATATGGCTGGTGTTATTGAGGGCAGAGGTCACAGCTCCAGAAGGTTTGACCTGGGAGAAGAAGTATGGGCCTATGCGCGCAGACCGCTTGTTCAGAATGGAACA
This sequence comes from uncultured Bacteroidales bacterium, assembly GCA_964345495.1. Lineage (GTDB taxonomy): Bacteria > Bacteroidota > Bacteroidia > Bacteroidales > UBA12077 > JAGXLC01. Next base: position 12,009 of record CAYFRV010000054.1, read on the forward strand.
TATGCTGAATATATTTCGTTGCCTGAGAGTTACTTAGCCCGCAAGCCCAAAGAACTAAGTTTTGAAGAAGCAGCATCAATGCCTCTGACTGGTTTGACGGCTTACCAAAGTTTATTTATAGCCGGCGAGTTGAAAGCCGGACAATCCGCTTTGCTATTAGGTGCCTCTGGTGGTGTGGGAACCATGGCTGTTCAGTTAGCTAAAATTAAAGGTGCTGAAGTTATTGCAGTTTCAAGCGGAAAGAACGAGGATTATGTTATGAATGAACTCCAGGCTGACCATTTTATTGATTATCAAAAGAATAAACCGAATGAGGCCATTGAAGAAAAAGTTGATCTGGTCTTTGATATGGTAGGAGGTGTGCAATTACAGGAAGCCCATAAACTAATTAAGCCCGGAGGCAAGATCATCTCTATTGCAGGAAAATTCCAGGATACCGCTTTATTGAAGAAAGAAAAAAAGACGTTTCAATATGTTTTTGTTGAACCTCACTCAAGGCAATTGGATGAACTGCATGAACTTTCCAATGAAGGCAGGCTCAAACCTTATGTTCGTGAAGTATTCTCCCTGGAAGAAATGAAGAAAGCTCATAAATTAATAGAAAGTGGCCATACAACGGGTAAAATTGCTGTGTCTATTTAATTATTGGTCTTTGACCGGGGTGTTTATATTTATTCAGGTAGATTACCGGGGTTGTGAATCTACATAAAAATTGTATCTTTAAATGAGCATATTGTAATTGTAATAGTTTTAATGTCTAACCAATCTAAATAACTTATGAAAAAAATACGATCAATTTCCCTTTTTTTAATCTCAATGATGATTCTGACGGGATCTTCCCAAAAAGTATCAGCAGAGGACACGAACCCGCTCATGCGTTTCCCGGATATTCATAAAGACAAAGTGGTTTTTGTCTCAGCAGGAGATATATGGATTGCTCCTGCATCCGGAGGTGATGCTAAACGACTTACCATTCATGATGGACAGGAGCGCTTCCCAAAATTTTCCCCCGATGGTAATCTGATTGCGTTCACCGGTGAATATGATGGCAATTCGGATGTGTATGTAATGAATACTGAGGGAGGCAACATCACCCGCCTCACATTCAATCCTGCCCACGATGA
>CAYFRV010000054.1:13232-14542 GCA_964345495.1 uncultured Bacteroidales bacterium
CCGATGTGGATCAATGATAAAATCTATTTCACATCTGACCGGGATGGTCACCTGAACCTGTTTTCCATTCAGCCTGACAAGCAGAACCTAACTCAGCTTACGCAACATGACAAATTTGATGTCAGGTATCCAAGCGCTGGTGAAGAAAAGATTGTTTATGAACATGGCGGCGATATCTGGGCTATGGATATTAATGCGGATCAACCTGAAAAAATCGATATAACCATTGGAGCAGATGCATTAGGCGCACGACCGCGTTTGGTTAATGTGAAGAAATATATTACAGGAATTGGTGTGGCTCCCAATGGCAACAGGGCACTTGTTGAAGCCCGGGGCGAAATATTCACCGTTCCTCGTAATCACGGACCTATCCGTAACCTTACCAAAACTTCCGGAGCCCACGACAAAGACCCGGCCTGGTCTCCTGATGGAAAACAAGTGGCTTATCTCTCTGACCAGAGCGGCGAATATGAGATCCACATCATCGACGCCAGGGGTAACGAAGAGTCTGTAAAACTCACCAATCACGATGCAGGTTATCGGCATACCCTCCGCTGGTCTCCCGATGGAAACAAAATTGCCTTCACCGACCAGAAACTTACACTTTATTACCTGGATGTTAACTCCAAAGAAGTGGTCAAAGTTGACAAAGCAGAATATGAATCTGTGGATGTGCCTATTGACGAGAAGCCAATTTACGACTTTAGCTGGTCACCTGACAGTCGTTATCTTGCTTATTCAAAAATGACGGAAAAACAGCTCAACCAGGTGTTTATCTATTCCCTTGAAAATGATAAAGTACATAATGTCAGTCAGAACCTGTTCAGTGATTTTCATCCCGTATTTACAGAAGACGGGGATCATCTGCTGTTTGTCTCAAACCGCCATTTCAATCCCACCTTCGGCGATTTTGAATGGGAAATGGTTTATAAGGATGTGGCTGGAATTTATGCATTGACGCTTGAAAAAGACGGCAAACCGTTGTTGCCTTTCCAAAACGATGAAGCTGCCGGTTCAGATGCACAGAAGACCTCAGCCGGCAAACATGTAAAAATTGATTTTGAGGGGCTTTCCGGGAGAGTTGAGAAACTGCCTCTGCCAAGAGGAAATTACCGGTATTTAGCTGTGAATGATCAGTCGCTCTTTTACCTGAATAAGGAAGAGGGTGATTTTAACCGTTTTGAATTCAGAGACGTGAAAACCATGAATCTCTTTGCATTTGATTTCAAATCCAGGGAAGAGCGAAAAGTGATTGGTTCCGTGGAAGAATACCAGCTTTCTGAAGATGGTCAAAGTATTGCTTATCAAAA
>CAYFRV010000055.1:0-8449 GCA_964345495.1 uncultured Bacteroidales bacterium
GCATAGACTTCTTGTGGGGTGTGCGATTTAAGAACCATGCGGGCCGTTCCTAAAATTCCGGCAACAAATAACGAAATAAGCAAGTAACCAATAAAATCAGCTTTCAAAATAACTGTAAAAGCAACAAGCGTTGCAGATAAAGCGCCGACTCCGGCCATATGCGCGCTAATCTTCCACCGAATGGTGATAAGCACAATAATCAGAATTAAAATCCCTCCGGCCAATATCACTTTTAAAATGGTTGGCGGCACTCCCATTTGTTTCATCAGGAAGTAAGATAAAAAATACAAAATAGTTACCACAGAAAAAGGAAGAAGGCGCTCCCTTCTATTATCCATTTCAATATTTTGAATCAATTTTTGATACATAAAAAGTGGAATGAAGGCAACAGGTAACAGGCATGTGCTGATAAATGTAGTTAGAAAAATGGCCTTTTTAGCTTCAAAAGGCAGGAAAGTAAAATATGTATTCGTGCTAAAAAGAATCAATAATGCATAGGTAGGCATTAAAAGGGGATTAAAAACCGTAGAAATTATTTTTGCAATGGTTCTGTTCATAATCAGAAGATTATTTAATTTCCTTTCTCATTCTTGCAACGGGCAGATTAAGTTGTTCCCTGTATTTCGCAACAGTCCTTCGTGCAATGGGATAACCTTTCTCTTTTAATATTTTGGCCAGCTTTTCGTCGGTGAGGGGTTTTGTTTTATCCTCATTATCAATGCATTCTTTCAGAATAGATTTAATCTGACGTGTTGAAACCTCCTCACCATCTTCATTCTGCATTCCTTCGGAAAAGAAATATTTTAAGGGATAAATTCCAAATGGCGTTTGAATATATTTACTATTTGCCACCCTCGAAATTGTAGAAATATCCAGACCGGTTTTATCCGAAATATCTTTGAGTATCATTGGTTTCAGCTTTGACTCGTCACCATGAAGGAAAAAATCGTATTGATATTCAATGATCGCATTCATTGTCAAAATCAAGGTATTCTGCCTTTGCTTGATTGCATCGATAAACCACTTTGCTGAGTCAAGTTTCTGCTTAACAAAGCTGATGGCTTCCTTTTCCTTTTTTGTTTGGTTTTTCTTATTTTTTTGATATGCCTCAAGCATTTCGCTGTAATCCTTGTTTATTCTCAGATCAGGAGCATTTTTACTATTGAGGCTAAGTTCCAGTTTCCCGTTGTTATTTTCCAATATAAAATCCGGAATAATGGTCTGAATAGCTCGGGTGTCTGTCTCAGCGAAATTGCTTCCGGGCTTGGGGTTCAATTTAAGTATTTCATCAAAGGCTGATTGTAGCTCATCCTCCGTAATCTTCATTCGGGTAATGATCTTTTCATAATGCTTTTTTGTGAATTCATTGAAATATTGTTCAAGAATTTTCCTGGCCAATTTTACGGAAGGATCGTCATGATCTTTGGCCTTAATTTGAAGCAAGAGGCATTCACGTAAATTTCTTGCTCCCACTCCAACCGGCTCTAAGTCCTGTATGATTCTGAGCGCACCTTCTAATTCTTCTTCTGTAGTTTTAATATTCTGAGTAAACGCCAGGTCATTAACTATTGATTCCGGCTTTCTCCTGAGATACCCGTCATCATCAATGTTTCCAATCAGATATGTGGCAAAAAAATGTTCCCGGTCAGACAAACTTTTCAGGCCAACCTGATTTTCCAAATGTTCATGCAGGCTTGTACTGACTTTATAAGGTATTTCTTCGTGTTTGTCATCCTTGGATGTGTTTTTTGCATACAATTTGTATGTAGGGGTATCCTCATCATTAAGATAGTCGTCAAAAGAAAATTCATCCTCTCCTGAGGTATTTGTCTCTTCTTCAGAATCATAATCATTTTCGCCAGCCTCCTGATTTTCGCCTTCCTCAAGAACCGGATTTTCTTCTATCTCATTTTTAATTCTTTGTTCAAGTTGCAAAGTAGGTATCTCCAGCAGTTTAATCATTTGTATCTGCTGGGGAGAAAGTTTCTGTAATAATTTTTGATCCAGACTTTGCTTTAACATATTACCCCTTCTTGTTAAAATTCTGCATTTTTAGGTGTTCTCGGGAAAGGCATTACATCGCGAATATTGCTCATTCCGGTTACAAACAACATCAATCGCTCAAAACCTAACCCAAAACCACTATGTGGAACTGTTCCGTATTTTCTGGTTTCCAAATACCACCAAAGATCTTTCTCCGGTATATTGAGTTCTTTAATTCTGTTATACAATTTATCATATTCCTCTTCACGCTGCGAACCCCCAATTACTTCACCAATTCCGGGAAATAAAACGTCCAGAGCACGAACGGTATTGTCGTCATCATTTTGCTTCATATAAAAAGCCTTTATTGCTTTCGGATAATCCGTTACCATAACTGGTCGTTTAAAATGTTTCTCCACCAGGTATTTCTCATGCTCTGACTGAAGATCTACTCCCCATTTTACGGGGAACTCCCATTTTTGTTCTGCTTTTTCCAGAATATCTATTGCTTCAGTATAAGAAATTCGTTCGTAAGTATTATTAATAACATTTTTCAACCTGTCAATCAACTCATTGTCATACATTTTGTTAAGGAACTCCAGGTCATCCATGCAATGATCAAGCGCATAACGGATAAGGTACCTTGTAAAATCTTCAGCCAGGTCCATGTTGTCATCAATATCGTAAAATGCCATTTCCGGTTCGATCATCCAGAATTCTGCAAGGTGGCGTGGGGTGTTTGAATTTTCAGCTCTGAAGGTCGGACCAAAAGTATACACTTTGGAAAGTGCCAATGCCCCTAACTCTCCTTCGAGCTGACCTGAAACAGTCAGGTTTGTCTCTTTTCCGAAAAAATCTTTTTCATAATCAATATTATTCTCTTCATCCAGGGGTGGGTTTTTTAAATCAAGCGTAGTAACCCGGAACATCTCACCGGCTCCTTCAGCATCGGATCCGGTAATTATCGGGGTATGCAGATAATAAAACCTGTTGTCATTAAAATACTTATGGATAGCGAAAGACATTGCATGACGCATTCGGGTAACCGCACCAAAAGTGTTGGTACGGAACCGCAGGTGTGCTATTTCTCTTAAGAATTCAAGTGAGTGTCCTTTTTTTTGTAGTGGATACTCATCCGGATTTGCTTCTCCGTATAAAGTAATTTCCTCTGCCTGTATTTCAACAGACTGGCCCTTACCCAAAGACTCAACCAATTTTCCTTTTACACCAATGCTTGCTCCTGTAGTAATGCGCTTCAGTAAATCCTCTTCAAACTTATCAGCTTCGGCAACTATTTGAATACTATGTATAGTTGATCCATCATTAAGAGCAATAAATTTTACATTTTTATTTCCTCTTTTCGTACGAACCCAACCTTTAGCAATAACTTCTGTTTCAGGAGTAGTGTTTTTCAATAATTCTACTATTGGTGTATTGGTTCTTTCCATACTTCTATCAATCTTTTATAAAATTTCACAATGGTACAAAAGTACAATTTTTTAATCTGATAAACAGATTGCAATATAATAAATTCTTAAGCTTCGCGGAAAGAATATTCGCTCCTGAAATTTGCTTTTTCTGCAATATTTTTTTAATTTAATCAAAATAGAGGTGTGTAAAACCCAAAGGCAAATGACTGACCAATAAACCATTAAATATTTTTATTATGAAATGGATAATCAATTACAAGTTAATGGATGATAAGAATTCCAACGAAAAGGCGTCATTAGTTATCAATGATATTGTCAATGAATTTGAAAGATTGATACCTCAGGAGCCTCCACTTGGTTATAAACCGGTTCAGCTCATAAATGACAAGACAGCCGGCCCAACTTTATACTGGCCATTAGGAAAAGATTACTATGAAATTGGATTAAATATATCCGGCATTTTTTTCAACCAGGTAGCCTTTCAGTTTACTCAAGAGTTTACCCGTATTTACTGCGACCCCAGGACAAACAATTGGTTCATTGAATTGATCTGTCATGTGGCGGCATTATACATGCTGGATTTTCTGGGAGCAAAGTGGGAAATCGACCCACCTTTTGATGAACTGCGCGACTATCATGAAAATTTTACAAACTACAGGAGCAATTTACTAGGAGCAGCTTTCAGCAAAGTGGACATGGTTAAATACCAAATTTCCAATGAGTGGGTAGAATACCAGGTACAAAAACTCATAAATAAAGAATATACGAACAGGGGGAAATTATTAATCATGGCTTATGAAATCTTACAATTTTTTAATGAATCGGAAAAAAACTGGCAAATTCTGCCATATATAGGAAAATGTTCAACGCCTGCTCCTCCTGAAGATACAACGAATCTGCTTACAAACAGGAACACTCAACCGGATTTCAAAAAGTTACTCGAAGAGGTTCCTGATAACCTTAAGCCTTTTGTCAAAAAATTAAGCGATAAACTCGGCGTTTTTAAAGAAAAAGATACGGAAGAAACAATTTAAATTATGGCGACTATGGAAGATAAATTAATAACAATAGCAGTACATAATTATGCCAGAGCCCAGGTTTTAAAGGGGCGCCTTAATGCTGAAGGTATTGAATGTGACCTGAAAAATATAAATCTTATCCATTCTGCTATATCGGAAGGAGTAAAAGTACGTGTTCATCAGGATGATCTGGAACAGGCGCTAAGGATCGTTGAAAAAGTAAACGAAGAATACAGAAAAGAAAAAGACGAAGAAGCGTATCCTCCCAAAAAAGTGCAGCGAATCCTCGTTCCTGTTGATTTTTCAAAATATTCTAAAAATGCCTGCTATTATGCTATTGGATTAGCCGAAAAATTAAATGCAGAAATAAAATTGATGCATGTCTACTATAATCCGGTGGTTAATTCAATGCCAATGACCGATACCTATTACTACCAGGTAAATCTCGATGAAATCATAAGAGACATAGAACTGCGGGCAAAAGAACAAATGGAAAAATTTTACAAAGAAATCCAGGATCATATCGAAACAAAGGACATAAAAAATATTAAAATTGATTATGCCTTAGTACGGGGTATTACGCATGAAGAAATTCTGGAAAAAAGTAAGCAATATGACCCGGATGTGATTATCACCGGCTACAGAGGTAAAGGGGAAAAACCGGGAGATTTAATAGGAGGTGTTACCCAAAAAATAATGAGCAAGGCAGAAGTGCCGGTTTTAGCCATACCGGAAAAAGCAGAATATCAAGGAATTAGTAACATAAACATCATTTATATCACTGATTTTGATGACTCAGACTATACTGCAATTCATAAACTCATGAACATTGTGAGTCCCTTTAACGTCAGGCTGCATTGTGTCCACATCTCTTCCGAGGACACAAACAAACTGGATAGTATAAAAATGAATACATTCAGGGACCACATTAAAAGTGAGTTCCCAAACCAAACCTTTGAATGTAATTTAATTGAACAAGAAGATGAATTAGAAGGAATTCAAAATTTCATTGCTGAAAAAAGCATTGACATCATTTCTTTGGTTACTCATAAGCAAAATATCATTTCTAAACTACTAAATCCGAGTATTGCAAAAAAATTACTCTTCCACAGCAATGTACCACTCCTTGTATTTCATGCGAATGATTGAGAAAAATAATTAGGCAAATTTAAAAGTAGAAGTGAATTTTAAAATTGCCATCAAAATTGTTGGTTGTTTGCTATTGGCTTTTAGCCTTTAGCTTTTGGCAAAGAATTTTCCAACATTCCGTATTGCTAATTACTCATTCACACCTGCTGCTGCCACTGTTAACCTTACGGTAGTCATTCTGTTGTTTCGCGTTTCGGGTTTCGCGTTTCAGAGATATTATATGGTAAACTTTGAAAACTGTCATACGGTTGATGTATTCTGCTTGTTGAAAATGAAACTTGTCTTTTGCCGCCTGCAATCTGCAACTGCAACTAAATCCTTTGTGCCAATAGCTAACAGCCAAAAGCTTACTGCTTATTAAAAAACTGATGCTAATTATAATTTTTACCTCTACTTCTGAAATTGCCTATGAAAGCACCCAAAGGCCAACAAGCTTATTCGTTATTCACATAAGAAAGAAGGACCTCGGCGATGTCGAGGTCTTTTTTTGTGGTAATTTTAATATTTTCAGAATTTCCTTCCACCGTTTCAACAAAAACGCCTTTACTTTCTACAACGGAGGCATCATCGGTAAATTCAGGCCGGTAGTCCTGTTGATAAGCATAAATTAACAGTTGGCTGTGAAATGCCTGAGGGGTTTGAACCATTTTGTAATGCTCGCGGATAACGGATTTACTTTCGATGTCCGTAATATACCTCAGAGACTCGTTTGCAGGCAATACGGGAATGGCATTTCCTTTCTCATAAGCTTTCTTAAAGACGCGCCTGATGGTCGAAACAGAAACCAATGGCCGTACCGCATCATGAACAGCAACCAGAGAATCTTCATCAATTAGTTCCAGCGCATTTTTTACAGAATTAAATCGCGTTTCACCTCCTGCCACGACGCGATGTGGAATTTTAAATTTATGCTTTTCACAGAGCTGTTCCCATGTTTTAATTTCTTGCTCAGGCAAAGTGATGATGATCTCCATTTCATTGTCAAAAGCATTAAAAATCCTCATCGTACGCATTAAAATAATCTCCCCGCCAATCTCCATAAATTGTTTCGGGATTTTTGCATGCATTCTCCTGCCTACTCCTCCTGCTACAATGATGATCTTTCGCTTCATTAATATTATCGGCTTTTATCGCTTTCTCAACTTTTTCTTTTACAATGCATCATCAGCTGTGTATAGATATCGCCTGATACTTTTTTTAGGTGTTTTCTCAAATTCCGTAGGATGTAATTTCACCCCTGCCAATTGTTTAAATTTCGGCATTTCCCTATTAATTTCATTCTTGTTTTCTTCGATAATCTTATGTAATTCGCCTTCATCATGCACCCCTTCCTGATCGGCCTTCTCATAATCAGGATAAACAAGTGCAATTAATTTATTTCCATGCTGCAAAACGAGAGATTCCTGGACATAGTTAAGGTTATTAAGCTTTGATTCAATTTCTTCGGGGTAGATATTTTCTCCTGAAGGGCCGAGGATCAGACTTTTACTTCTGCCTTTAATATAAATATATTTATCTTTATCAATTACACCCAGATCACCGGTGTATAGCCATCCATCCTCATCCAGAGCTTTTTTGGTATCTTCCTCATTTTTATAATATCCACTCATCACATTTTCTCCTCTGACAAGTATCTCACCAACTTCGTTATACGGGTCATTAGAATCAATCTTTATTTCCAGCATATCCACAAGTTTCCCAGATGCTCCTTCTCTTCTTTTATCCCAGTTTGCATAACTTATCAACGGGCCGCACTCTGTCATACCATACCCCATTGAAAAAGGAAATTTTATTTTCGACAAGAATCGCTCAACATCATGGTTTAACGGGGCGCCACCAATTACCACCTCTTTAAAATTTCCACCAAAAGCTGCTGTAAGTTTTTTATTAATCTTCTGGTATATTCCTCGATTCACTAAAGGCAGGTTCAATAGAGCTTTAATACTCTTTTTACTAATTGTCGGGAGGATTTGCTTCTTATATATCTTTTCAATAATCAAAGGCACTGCAATTACTATCGCAGGTTTTATTTCCTGGAATGCACTTATAATAATCTTTGGACTTGGGGTACGAGTGAGAAAGTGAATATGGCATCCCACAACAAAAGGCCAGAGAAACTCAAATGCACAACCGTAAGTATGTGCAAGAGGCAGAAACGAAACAATATTATCACCTGCCTTCAATGGCATATTATGAAGTGCATAACGTATATTAGCAGCAAGGCTGTTCAGTGGCAAAACAACCCCTTTTGAAAATCCGGTAGTGCCACTTGTATAGTTTAAAACACCGATATTTTCATTAGAAACTTTCTCCAGTTCAAATTGTTCCTGACTTACACCGTTTTCTCCAAATCTCTCGGTATAAAGTTCATTTAGCTTACTGAAATTTTTCTGTACTTTTTCCTTATTTCCTTCTATTAATACGCTATAATTGCTCAAAGAAATTATAGCTCTTAATTCAGGCATGGAAGCCTCATCCAGATTTTCCCATATAGCTTCATCCACAAATAGTATCACTGAATCGGAATGATTAACAATATGATGCATATCGTTTGGATGAAAATCGGGTAATACAGGAACCACAACAGCGCCGTAAGACACAACGGAAAGATATGTCATTGCCCAGTTGGCTGAATTTTTACCGATTAAGGCTACCTTATCGCCTTTCTTTACACTACATTGTTCAAACATTAAGTGGATTCGCGAAATTTTCCTTGCTACATCCTTATAATAAAAGGTTCCGCCTTTATAATCGGTTAAAGCTGGTAAATCCCAATTACTCTTAATGCTATTCTCCAGGTACTGAATAAAGTTTTCTTTGATCATCTTACATTAATTTTAGCCCTTAAATATAAAAAGAATTTAATAA
>CAYFRV010000055.1:8549-14484 GCA_964345495.1 uncultured Bacteroidales bacterium
GCTGGAAAGAGGGAGGCACAAAAGAACACATAAGGTTTGTTTGTACTTCTTATATGACCTTATATGCCTCCCGCTTGGCAGCGGGCAGGCATATGGTTCAATCAATATTTCCTTTAAGAATTAAAAAAACAACCAACCGGATTCTTCTAGTTTAAAACTTGTCTGTCCAACCATTCTGCCGGTGGCAAAAACATAAACCTCATAGGTTCCGGGATCTAATTCGGCCTGATTGTCAAAAAATATACACAGGTCTTGCTTGCTTCCATCATATTCTACAGTTCTGCTAGCCGAATACACTAGCTTTTCACCTTCATGCTCAAAGAGATTCTTTTCAGAATTTGTCAGAATGAAATCATCCGGCGGGGAAGCAATTCGGATGTAAAAAGTCCGGTCGCCGGGTTCCAGCAACACGTTTTCCTTTATAGTAAAACAGGTTTTTAGTTTATCAATTTTATTAACCTTACTTTTCTCTTTACCTCTTTCATTCAATCCTATGGTTTTCAGATTTTCTATTCTCAGCACCCGTGCTTTTTCAACTTGCTCAGTAAGACTATCTTTCTCCACTTCAAGTTTTTCCTTTGATTCCTGTGTGTCTTTCAACTCCTGCTTTACTTCTCTGTTCTCTTCTGTAAGCTGTTCATTCAATCTATTCAGGGAATCAATCTGCCTTACGTAACTTTTTGCAATACTTCGGAGGGTGCTTAACTCATCTTTAAGCTGCTTTATTTTTGTATAGTTTGTGGCTTTCACATCTTTTAATTCAGATAAAAGGCCATCAATTTTTTCCTGCTCTACGTCTAGCTTCTGATTTAAAGAGTCACTCGAGGTTTTTAAGGAGTCATAGTCTGAACGTAAATCAACCAAATTCGAACGAAGAGAATCCTTTTCCTTTTTCAGCTCGGTTGTTATTTGTTGAGTTGTTTCTCGCTGATCAATATACAGCCAGGTAATAAACCCTAACAATCCGATTAAAATAATGATAATGACTATAAGTCCTACAGGAGCTCTTTTTTTCTTGCGGGGTGTTGCTTCCTGATTTTGATTTGTGTTGTCAGCCATGCTTTTTTAATTTAAAATTTTCCTCAAAAATAGTCTATAATTTACATTTGCAAAATGAAAAAGAAATAAATATTATTAATAAACTCAAAGGCAAACTATTAAAAACTCAATAATATTCAGAGGCAAGAATAATTCATGAATTATTCGGGTGAAAATATTTTCTTTTTCAAATAAACTGAGCCTTCTATAACAATTTCTTTTGAAGTCAACGGCTCATGATTTTCTATAACTGTATAATTTTTATGTTGTTCTCCTGTTTTCACTTTAAATGGTTTATAACGTTGTTCTTCTTTAAAAAAAACATGAGATGCTCCTTCAATCTCCACTATAGCTTTATTAGGTAATACGTATCGGGATTGTGAAGCAACAACAACATCAGCCTTCACTGATAATCCGTGTTTAAATTGCTTTCCGGGTTTTTGAATAGCTGCATAAACGGGTAAAGTTTGATTTTCTTTATCTACTTTATTTCCAATATCTGTGATTTTTGAGTCAAACACCTTATTCCTTTTGGTTGCCAGCGTGTATTCCACTCCCTGGCCTTCAGATAAGCCGGCAACTTCCTTTTCGGGAACATCCAGCTGTAAACGCAAGTGATTCATGTTTATAATTTCATATACCGGATTATTCTCGTCTGCTATTTCTCCAATATTCGAATTCATCTCTGTAATATATCCACTTATTGGAGCGTAAAGATAAATATCCGATATAAGTTCATCTTCTTTGATCTTATCCGGGTCGATGTTCAGCATATTTAATTTTTGCTTCAATGATTGCAACCGTGCATCTGATTCTGAATAATCTGTTTTTGCTTTTTGCATTTTTTTCAATGATGCTGCTTTTTCAACAGCTAACTCTCCTTGTCGCTCATATTCTGTTTTAAAATATTCTGCCCGGCTCTTAATGGATAAATATTCTTCCTGTATTCTAAGAAACTCAGGATGAGATAAACGAACAAGCTTTGCTCCTTTTTTCACATAATCCCCCGGCTTATAGTAAAATTCTTTTATAAATCCTTTTAACGGCGGAATTACTGTCACCTTGAAATTTGGCAAAACTTCAACTATGCCTTCACAGGAAACTTTCTCTTTTACTTCTTTCTCTTCTATTTTGGCCGTTTGTATCCCTGCTTCTTTTTCCTCTTCTACAGTTAGTGTGACAAATGAATTATTTTCTTTTTGAACTTGGTTTTTTTGCTCTGCGGAATTCGGGTTCTCTTCAGAATTAGTATTACAGGAGAACAACAATAAAAAAATTATTACTGAAAAAATAGGTGAGCGCTTCATAAGATAAAAATCTTTAATTTATATAAAACTCCAGTTTAGACGCGGTTTTGTTGTAGTCCCGCACAAGACGTAAATAATTCAACTTAATCGTATAAGCATTTTTCAAACTTTCCAGGTACTCGTAATACTCGATATCTTCATTATCGTATTTCTTTCTGGCCATATTTTGCAGTCTCTCTGCCTGATCAAGTGCTTCATTCCTATAATAAACAATTTGATCGTGATAGGTATTTAACTTATGCGCAAGATTTTTAATTTCTTTTTCCTGGCTATTCATTTGTCTTTTAAGCTCGTTGCGGGTAATTTGTGTTTGAATTTTTGCTTTCTGAATTTCTGCATTTTTCGGCAAAAACCATAGTGGAACTGAAACTCCAACCATCCAGCCATTAAAACCCTGAACATTATTAATCTCCTGGTCAAAATAACCGAAACGTATGTCAGGAAATAATTCCGCTTTAGACATTTTTAACTCCTGTTTGGCTACTTTCAGCCTGTGATCATAATAATCACGGAGAAGTGTGGATTTATATCTTCCTGACTCATCGATTTTATAATTAATTTTATAGATATCTATTGTGTCTTTCGCCGGTATAATTGTATGATCAATATTCAGGAGTTCTTTGAGATTATTTTTAGCAATAGCCATCTCGTTAAATACTTTGTTAAGTTCATTCTTCGCCTCCATAAACTGCGTTTCGGCTGTGGTATATTCGAGCAGAGCGGTTTCACCTAAATCATTTTTCAGTTTTGAAATACGCCGAAATTCCTTATACAAATTAACTTTTTTCTGTAAAATTTTTTCTTTATTGAATAAGAAGATCCAATCAAAATAAGCGAGTTTTACTTCTCGCAATACTTCATCTTTAGTCAACTCAACATCGATTTCATGCATCCTTTTTTCATGCTGGAATTTTTTATTTTTATAAACCGTTTTTAGTGGTGAATCGATGCCTTGCACTACTTCAAAATATCTGTCAATTCCCCCGGAATAAAGTTGGCCTCTCTTGTAATTAATTTCCGTGGGTTTCAAATTAATCAAACCCTGCTTGTTTTTTTCTGCCTGTTCTGTTCGCAACCCGGCATTTTTCAATTTGAGATTATTGTCTTTGGCTATCTGCATTGCCTCTTCCAAATCAATGCTTCTGACAGTATCCGTTTGATATTTTTGGCCGTTTGAAATGGCAGGGGTAAGAAAAAGAAACAAGAAAAACACAAGAAAAAAACCATTTCCAGCTTCATTATTAATTGATATTCCAGACGTAAGTTTTAACATATAATAGCTATTCATCAAATAACCGAAGATACAAAAAAATACACAATTATTTCATATAGAAAATACAGATAGCGCGGTTATGAACTAGTTCAACAGGGGTAAAAAAATAAATTCTCCCCTCAACTGGCAAAGGGGAGAAAAATTAAATATTGCAAATCAACATTACATTCTATTCCTCATGAAAGACAATAGCCTGATATTTGTAAACATCGGCATCCTTCCATCCGTCCCAGCCTATTCCGGCTTTATCCTGCGCGCAATGCCCCAGGAACTCTTCTTTACTCCAGCCTGTTTTCTCTGCCACTTGCGGTAAAAGGGTTCCGGAATTTACTCCTTTTTTAATGTAGATACCATCTTTTCCAAGTGTTATTTCATCCTTCGATTCAATTTTCTGCATTGGAGTGAGAACAGAAATCTCAATGTCTATCTCATCCAATTCTTCAGGCTCAACGCCGGGAAACCTCATGTCTTTTGTTGCTGCTGCAACTGCCATTTTCTGCACCACTTCATAAAGCGGTATCCCTGGCTCAAATCTTCCGACGCATCCCCTTAAGTTTCCCTTTTTATTCAAAGTGACAAATGCACCGGTTTTTTCCCGGAGCGTTTCTGTTATTTCTGATTGATCTACTTCGGGGATAACTCCTTCATTCAAATAATGCTCCAGTGTATTTCTTGCAATCTGCAACAATGTATTTTTTTCTTCTTTATTTAATTGAAAACTCATATTACTCCTTTTTTTTGTGTTCTCACTATTTTTATAAAATCCGAGCGCCCAATAACCCACTACTCTATCCTTTCGATTCCCTAAATCTCCGGAGTTCATGTAGTGAATCTTTTCAATTTTGTAATCATTTTTACCGGAAGTTAAATAAAGCAAACTTAAAATACCACTTCGCCCACAACAACTTGTAGATAGATTAGAGATATTTTTTTGTGAATTGGCATGAATGGTTTGCAAAAACTGTTCGGGAGAATTTGAAACAATTGCGTTGGCCGTTGCTTCATCAACAGCTTTTGCATCATCATATTCCGGATAATGAGCGAAGTCAGAACTCACGATAAATAAATTTTCTTCTGTAAAATAAGGCTCCAGCGCATTGGCCATCTTTTCTGTCATTTCTGGTTGCTGTGGTCCAGTAACAACAGGCACAATCTGAAAATCATTTTTCAAATGATGCTGTAAAAAAGGCAATTGCACCTCTAAGCTGTGTTCCTGTTTATGAGCCTGTTTTTCAAAACTAAATAAGTCATGTTCTTCTATCAGTTCGCTTGCCAGCGATCGGTTGACCTTTACTTCTCCAAAGGGAGTTTCATAATTTCCGATGTTATAAATTGAAGCGCCTGTTATACGAACTCTATGACTTGGAGCTATGATAAAAATATTGTTGTATTCAGCATCGGAAGGAATCTGATTATAAGCCGAAGCAGCAACCTGGCCGGAAAATACGTAGCCTGCATGTGGTGCAATAATGGCTTGTAATCTGCCCTCAGCTTGCTTTTCTTTAGCATTTGAAAAAAAGTTGTTCAGTTGAGACCGCAGCGATTGCTCATCGTCCGGGTAAAACTGGCCGGCAACAACAGGCTCCCTGTTTATGCATGCATCATTGCCTTTCTGCTTATTTGTTTGTGAATTACATGAATAAACCACAGAAAGACAAATAAAAAGAATTAAAAAAGCACCTTGAATCTTCATCATAAAAATTTATCGGTTCGTTTTACTAAGATAATAAATCCATAAGCCTATATCAACAGTTGTCTAAATAGTGGTTCTAAAAAATCACATTTTCTTAAATAATACAACCACAAAATTATCCTATCTTCGTGGAGTAACATTCAAACTGAAAGCAATGGAAGAAATAAAAAATAACTTTCTGGAAGCAAAATCTGTACTTGAGACCTTTATTTCAGATGAAAAAAACTTTGAGGCAATTAATAAAGCAGGAAACTTATTGGTCTCTGCAATAAAGCAAGGAAACAAGATCATAGCCTGCGGAAACGGTGGTTCCATGGCTGACTCGATGCACTTTGCAGAAGAACTTACCGGACGTTTTCGTGACAGCCGAAAGCCGGTGCCGGCAATGGCGATATCAGACCCCACGCATCTTTCCTGCACCTCCAATGATTATGGCTACGAATATGTATTTTCACGCTGGGTAGAAGCATTCGGTAAAAAAGGCGATATTTTACTGGGCATAAGCACAAGCGGAAATTCCGGCAATGTCATCAGAGCCTGTAATGTGGCCAGAGAAAAAGGAATGAAAATCATTGTGCTCACCGGTAAAGATGGTGGAAAACTTGGAGCTATAGGAGATGTTGA
>CAYFRV010000056.1:0-14043 GCA_964345495.1 uncultured Bacteroidales bacterium
TTAAATCTTTTTTGAGTAATAACAGAAAAATTCTTTTACACCAATCTTCTGTTATTATGTTAATATATTTTGTCACTCTGAAGATGTCTTTTTGTGAGCGTATTCACTCCTGCGCATTTTTTCTGATGTATCTTCGTAAAGCATACATAATTAGAGATATTGCAGTGAAGAGGAAAAACATAAGACTATTGTTGATGTTGTTGGTAAGCGCTTTTTGTATAGCTAATACAAAGCATCCAAGTGCTACAATTATCCAGACGATTTCTAGAAAATGGATGGGTTTTTTATTCATCTTCTTTTACTTCAAGAGTTCCACTGGTTTCTTTTATTCTCCAGTTAGTGAAATTTTGGTTTGCTTCCATTCCTTTCCCATGAATTATTCCATCAGGCGTTTTAATCCGGACATATCTGTCTGTATGGATGATTTCTTCTGCTTCGTTCCATATAAGGTATTCTGTGTTTAAGGTATCGCCTTTATCATTAATTGCAACAACGTCATTTTCGGCTTCCCACAACTTTTCTTTTTCGTGGTATATAGCGTAGTTTGCTGAGATTTCCGATGTTTTGGTTCCTGTGCTGTCGTATTGTCTTACGTGCAATCCTTCGGGGAAAGTGGTGTGCGGCTCTTCAACTGTAATGAATCGATTTATTTTTGGAGAGGTTATTCTGACCGTAACACGGCCATTTTTTGTTTGAGTGATATTTGCATTCGTCATTGAATTATCGGGAAAATTAGACTCTTCTGAAAGCAGATTAACTTTCTCAATATCGTTATCACATGAATAAAGAAAAACCATAATCCCACCCAATAAAAGCAGGATTATGGTTTTATTTATTTGAGTTAATAAATTAATCAGATGTTCTGACTGTAGTTGTTTCATTTATCCAGCATCCTATTTTATATGATTCGCCTAATTCCAGATTCTGGAAAAAGATGGTTTTCTTATCCGGAAAACGAGGCTTGTATGAATTGATATAACTATTTGCCTCTTCGGCAATACTTGGATCTACTTGTTTGGCTTTTTGGAATTTATCAACCGCTGCCCAAAGTACTGCTTTTTTCTCAAACTCATCACTTCCGCATTCATTTACAGATTCTGTATACATTCTTCCAATCAGAATATAAGGCTTACCATTCTCTGGATTGAACTCCAGGGATTTTTTGGCAAGTTCTCTTGCTTTTTGTTTGTTTCCTAACTTGTTAAAAGTAAGTTCAGCTAGTTCCAGATAGTATTTCGCTTTTACTTTGTCATCCCCTTGTAGCTTGATTGCTTGATTGTAGAACTCTGCTGATTTTTCGTATTGTTCTTTTGAATAAAAAAGTTTTGCTAAATGATATGCTGATTCAGATGATGGCTCAAGTTTATTAAGATTAACAGCTGCATCGGCGTATAATTTGGTTTCGGTACAGTTTTGTTTGTCAAATAATGAAGTAATCCTTTCTAGAAGCGCTTTGTCTTTTGGATTTTCTTCAAATCTTGGTTTAAAGAGCTCTACTAAATTCTCACATGAAGCTGCATCTGTTGCTTCAAATATGTCGTTTATAGCTTTCAATCCTCTTTCATGAAGCGAGCTGTTCGGTTCTTTTTCTAAGTTTGCTTCAAATATGTCAAGCAAGGTTGCATAGTTGTCGAGGACTTTTTTCCCTTCAAGAGCTCCGTTGGAATATAGAGTTCTGGTTGTTTGCATATAAGTTACTAAAACAGAAACACTAGTGTTATTCTCCCGAATTTCTAAAGATTTTTCCAACAGATCATAAGCTTTCTGAAAATTATCTACTGTTTTTTCTGCGTACTTAAGATAATTGGTTCCTTTTTTTCCTATAACAAATCCTTTTTGACCAAAATAATCGATTCTTTGATCATACAAATTCATCAGACTATCTAATAATTCTGCTTTCTTTTCTTGATCATCAGTATTCTCTATTGCATCTTTAATCATCTTTTCTCCATGCAGATAAATGTTCTTAGATGCTTTTGGACATTCATTAAAAACTATTTTCCACGGTTCTGTAGCATCTTCATAATTGTTTTGTTTGTAAAACTCAGAATAGAGTGAGAGGTTTTTTAGACATCTTATACTGTCTTTTCCTGAGCCAAATCTGGAACCTTCTTCAGCGCCTGTTTGGGCAGAACCCTCGAGGCTTAATCCTGCGAATATTAATATTAAAAAAAGTTTTGTTAATGTTTTCATTGTGTATAGTTTTTATAAATTAACGATATTTTTGTTGTATAAACCAAAAGTCAAAAAACGTGATACTAAAATTAATTATAGCATATTCATTTTCTATTGAGTTATTATCCATTGTTCCTTTTTTTCCTAATTGGCATGATATATTAAAGTTTGTTCTATTGTTCTTTAGTGGTAAACCTAATCCAAAAGTTATGCCAAGATCTTTTATTTTTTCTCCGTTAAAATTAAAGTACCCGTTTTTATAATACGCCCCGACTCGATAATTTATTTTTTTCAGGTAGTTTTTAAGTGCACCTTTATCAGGAGTGTATTGAAATCCTGAATGGATCGAATAACCATCCGAGATGTTATTATAATTTGAAAGAGCTGACCAATTTGTATATTTAAAATCTGCTCCCCATAAGATTTTCTCGTTTGATAAAGAAAATCCTAAAAGCAAATTCGAAGGATAATCTTCATTGAAAGAGTTGGAAGTTGAAATTGTATCTAAATAATTTGTGAACGTTGTTTTATTATCCCCATTGAATCCCGGCGATATATCATAGGAGGCACCTAATGTGAAATCATATTTTTTAAATAAATCCGGACTATACTGAATGCCTATGTTAAAAACGTGAGTGTTAATAATTTGTTTTTTCTGAGTCAATAAACCATTATGTCTGTATTGTTCAGAATCTTCCCAGCCGATATCCGAGTCATTTTGTATAGTGCCGAAAAGATAGGTATAGTTTAATCCCAGGGATAAGTTTTTATGAATCTGATAGGCGTTGCCAATATAAAATTTTCTTGTTCCTCCCTGCCCTTCATATCTGTAAAATTTAGTCGTTTTATTACTTTCAACAGAGGTTTCTATATTGTATCCTGAACTTGAGTAAGGCACAATTCCTATGCTACTTTTCCATTTTGATGTTATGGGAAATCCGATTGCCATGTGACTGAAGGCTGTTTCGCTTCTTTCTATGGAGTTGTTTTCGGAAGAAAACCGATTTTGCCGGGTTTTCAATCCTACATCAAAAACAAACGAATTCGTATCTTGTGAAGTGTAGGATGCGGGATTTTGATAATTTATTTTATTTTTTAAATGTAAACCTGCGGATATCCCCCCTAAAGCATTATGGTGGGTAAATCCTTCTTGTTCTATTTCTCCTATGCCATAACGTGAGTAAGGATGGTGGCTATTTTTTTGGCTTAATAAAAACAGAGGGGAAAGCGTCAGTAAAATGAAGGGTATGAGTTTTTTTACATTAATATTCATAAAGATTATGTTTCAAAATTTTATACAATCCTAAGTTAACTAAATTTGGTTCTGCAAAGATGTGATATTTTAATTTATTATCAAAGAATTTACTATCTCCACCAGTGATTATTATTTCTGAAGGTGCATAATTCGCTTTTATACATTCTATATATTTTTCCAGTTCAAAAATAATTCCTGTTTGAACCCCGGAAATGATTGCTTCTCTTGTCTCTTGCCCCAAAAAGTTATGGTCTTTTGTATGTTTATATAAAGGTAAGTTATTGGTAAAATGATTCAAAGCTTTAAAGCGCATATTCATTCCCGGTGAAATATTTCCTCCAATGAATTCCTTGTTATGCGTAATTACATCAAAGGTGATTGCCGAGCCCATATCTATAACTAGTACATTTTTCCCCGGAAAAAGATAATTGGCTCCAACAACAGCAGCTATTCGATCACGGCCCAAAGTGTTCGGAGTTTTATAATGGGATTTTATTGGAAGCGGTGTCTCTTCTGATAATTCAATGAAGTTTTTAAAGAATTTTTTGAGCCTTAGAGTGAAAAAAGGGGTTGATTTTCTGACAGATGAAATGATTACATTTTCTACGTTTCGCTTAAGTGCATATTGTAATACTTTTTGATGATTTATGGTCTTTACTTTGAGTATAGATCGTAGTCTGCCGGATTTGAATAATCCGAGCTTTAAATTACTATTCCCTATATCTATTGTTAAATCCATTGAAGTTTTTATAAATCTTAAAATTATAAATTTTTCTTTATTTCTTGTAATGTTCTTAAAGCTTGATATATATCTTTTATGTTTTTTACTGTCATCGTTAACTTTTTTCCTTCTTTTATTTTAAAATGTTCATGTTGTTTCTGGACGTATTGGATAATATTTATGAATGTAGGGGATTGGTAGTAAATTGAGTCCTGGTTTGATATAAAATGAAGAACCATCGTGTTGTTCTTGATCATTACTTTTTCAAAACCTAAATCAATGGCTAACCATCTTAATCTAACCAGGTCAAGTAGTTGTTTTGTTGCGTCAGGAATTGGGCCGAAACGATCTATGAGTTTCTTCTCAAAGGACTTTAGTGCTTCTTCATCGTTTATATTATCAAGTTCTCTGTATAAATTAATTCGTTCAGTGGTATTTGAAATATAATCGTCCGGAATTAATATCTGAAGGTCTGTTTCGATTTGGGAGTCTAAAATAAACTTTTGGGTTTTTTCCTGTTTTTTGATAGTTTGCTCCTGTTCTTCTTTATATAAATCCTGAAAATCGTTTTCTTTTAATTCTAATAATGCTTCGTTTAAAATTCTGTGGTAAGTTTCAAAACCTATGTCTGCAATGAAACCGCTTTGTTCACTACCCAAAAGATTTCCTGCTCCACGGATATCCAAATCCTGCATTGATATGTTAAAACCACTTCCAAGTTCGGAGAATTCTTCGATGGCCTTAAGCCTCCTCCTTGCATCAGGAGTAACGCTTGTTAAAGGTGGTGCAAGCAGGTAACAAAATGCCTTTTTGTTAGATCTTCCCACTCTTCCTCTTAACTGGTGAAGATCGCTCAGGCCGAATTTATGAGCCTCATTTATTATCATTGTATTGGCATTGGGGATATCTAACCCTGATTCAATAATCGTTGTGGCAATAAGAACATCGTATTCATAGTTTATAAAGTCCCTCATGATTTTTTCCAGTTTTTGGCCTTCCATTTGTCCATGCGCTACTATAGTCCTTACATCAGGAGTGATTTTATTAACTAGCTTTTCAATTTCATAAATGTTTTGAATTCTGTTATTTATGAAGAAAACTTGCCCGTTTCTCTGAAATTCGTATTCAATAGCTTCTTTGATTATCTCGTCATTGAAAGTGTGAACTTCTGTTACAATTGGATAGCGATTAGGCGGAGGTGTATGGATTATAGAAAGGTCACGTGCGCCCATTAATGAAAATTGAAGCGTTCGGGGTATCGGGGTAGCTGTGAGCGTTAGTGTATCAACATTAAGTTTCAGACGTTTTAATTTTTCTTTTACAGCGACACCAAATTTTTGTTCTTCGTCAATGATCAGTAAACCTAAATCGGAAAAATTGATGTCTTTGCTTATTAACCGGTGGGTTCCGATGATTATATCAATCTTTCCTTTTGCCAGATCTTCTTTAATTTTTTTCTGTTTTTGATTGCTTCTTAACCTGCTTATATGTTCTACTGTAGCAGGGAAGTCTTTTAGCCTTTCCGTAAAGGTTTGGTAATGTTGAAGTGCAAGTATTGTGGTCGGCACTAAAATAGCAACCTGCTTACTATCAGCGACTGCTTTGAAGGCTGCTCTAACTGCAATTTCTGTCTTTCCAAAACCAACATCTCCACATACCAGTCTATCCATTGGCATCTCTTTTTCCATGTCTGCTTTTACCGCTTTGGTGGATTCAAGCTGATCCGGAGTGTCCTCATAAATAAATGATGATTCCAATTCTTTTTGCAGATAGCTGTCGGCAGAATACTGATATCCTTTCTTTTCTTTTCTTTTTGCATATAGCTGGATAAGTTCTTTTGCCAGATCTTTAACTTTTTTCTTGGTTTTGTTTTTTAGGTTTTTCCATGCTGCAGAGCCTAATTTGTAGATTTTTGGTGGTTCGCCTTCACTTCCTTTGTATTTCGAAATTTTATGAAGAGAATGGATATTTACATAGAGTACATCATTGTCTTTGTATATTAAGCGAACGGCCTCTTGTGTTTTACCATTCACGTCAATTTTTGACAGCCCGCCGAATTTTCCTATGCCATGGTCTACGTGCACTACATAATCACCGGGATGAAGGTTGTTTAATTCTTCTATGTTTAGTTTTTCTTTTTTTGAAAATCCCGATTTTAACCGATATTTATGATGCCTTCCAAAAATCTGGTGATCTGTATAGCAACAAATTTTCAGGTCGTGGTCAATAAACCCTTCATGAAGTGTCTTGTTTACAGGTTCAAATGAAATAGAGGGATTTATATCTTCGAAAATGGATTGTAACCTTTCAATTTGTTTTTCATTATCTGATAAAATATAATTGGTATAGCCTTTTTCTTGATTATCAATTAGATTTTCAGAGAGCAGGTTGAAATTTTTATTGAATGCAGGTGGAGGGGAGGCGTTTAAATTGATAGAAGGGATTTCTTCGCTATGTTTTTGCGATCCGTATTCAATTGTTTTAAACTGATTAATGCCTTCAATGAATTGTTTGCCCGATATAATTTGTTTATCTGTTATTTTATCCGGATTATTATCAAGTGTTTTTCCGAAAAGCTCATTCAGGCGTTCAGATATGTATTCCTTATCTTTTATCCATAGGATGGTTTCATTATGAATGAATTGGAAAATGGATTGCCATTCATAGTGTTGGCCGGAACTTTTGTTATCTTGTAATTTTGGCTGAATTATTGCTTTTTCAAAATTTTTTATAGAAAGTTGCGACTCTACATCAAAGCTGCGGATTGATTCTACCTGGTCTCCGAAAAAATCAATTCTGTAAGGATGATCATCAGCAAAGGAAAAGATGTCAATTATGCTGCCCCTGACAGAAAATTGCCCGGGTTCATAAACAAAGTCAACCTGCTCGAAATCGTATTCAAAAAGAACATCGTTTAAGAAGTCGGATGAGATATTTTCGCCTGTATGAATTTCAAGCGTTTTCTGGTTAATTTCTTTTTTCGAGATAACGCGTTCAATGATTGCTTCAGGGTAAGCAACTGCAATATATCTTTCATTATTATTAATTGCGTTTAGTAATTCTGTTCTGAGTATAATATTCGTTGGGTCTTCCTGTCCGAATTGAATAGAGCGTTTAAATGACGATGAGAAGAAAAATGTCTGTTGTTCAGGTAAAAGAGATTCCAGATCGTTGAAAAAATAAGCGGCTTCTTCTTTGTCACTAAAAATAAATAGGTATGGCCTTTTATTTTGTTCTATAGTTCCGGAAGCAAATAATCCATCAAGTGATCCGGCTATTCCATGAAGATAAATTCTTTGGGATTTTTCGAGTTGTTCAAGAAAATTCTTGACTTTGGGATGAGCTCTATACTTATAAGTTAATTCTTGTAAATCCAATTTTTACTTTGATGTTTTACATTAAAAAGGTAGTTGAATGTTAATCAACTACCTTTTACCAATTATTTTAACGTACCGGTGTATTATTTATTTTTAAAAAAATGTTCGGCATTTTCTACCATTTTTTTAGAGCCTATATAGAAAGGAACTCTTTGATGCAGAGAATCCGGCACAATATCCATAATTCTTTGTGTGCCGTCTGATGCTTTGCCATTTGCTTGTTCTGCAATAAATGCTATAGGATTGCATTCATATATTAGTCTGAGTTTCCCATTTGGAGCACTACCTGACGAAGGATACATGAAAATTCCACCTTTAAGAAGGTTTCTGTGGAAATCTGCAACCAAAGAACCAATGTACCTTGCTTTTTTAGGTCGGTCGGTGGCTTTGTCTTTTTCTTTGCAATATTCAATGTATTTTTTTACACCTTCAGGAAAATTGAAATAATTACCCTCGTTGACGGAATAGATTTTACCCATCTCAGGGGTCTGAATATTCGGATTAGAGAGACAGAATTCACCAATTGCTCCATCCAGTGTAAAGCCGTTAACTCCTCTTCCCGTAGTATAGACGAGCATTGTTGATGAGCCATAAATCACATATCCTGCAGCTATCTGTTTGTTGCCGGGTTGTAGAAAGTCTCTTTCTTCTGCTTTGTGCCCTCTTGGGGATAATCTTTTGTAGATGGAGAAAATCGTACCGATGGAAACATTTACGTCAATATTCGATGAACCATCTAAAGGATCCATGCAAACTATGTATTTTCCATCGTTTGCAAAATCATCATCAAATGTTATGATTTCCTGATTTTCTTCACTAGCCAGACCACAGCATTCACCACTGTCTCTTAAGGCCATTATAAACTGCATGTCTGCAAATACATCCAGTTTCTGCTGAACTTCTCCCTGAATATTTTCATCTCCTGATGATCCGAGTACATCGACTAATCCAGCTTTGTTGACTTTTTTATTGACTACTTTAGCGGCAATACCAATGTGGTGCAGCAATCTCGATAATTCACCCTTAGCATAGGGGATATTTGCCTGCCGTCTAATTATAAATTCATTTAGCGTTGTGATTCTATATTGTTTCATAATTCATAATTTTGAAGGAAGTAATTTGCAAAAATACATTTAAATTTGAGGATTTATATTAAATTTTCAAAAAAATATAAACTTGCAAAATATATAACCTAGCCTTTTAGGTCTAAAATCAGTTCAGTATGATAGTACATAAATTTGGAGGAGCTGCAGTTAAGGATTCCAGGGGAGTTAAAAACCTTTCTGATATTCTGAGAGGCAGACAGGAAAGAAAAGTAGTGGTTATTTCGGCTTTTGGAAAGACTACAAACAATTTGGAAGAGCTTACTTCATACATTTATAATAAGGAAAAAGTAAAGTTTGAAGAAAAACTGAAAGCAATACATGATTATCATTACGAAATAGTGAACGGCCTGTTTGCTGAAAATAATGCAATTTTTACAATAACAGGCCAATTATTTGAAACCCTTGCAAATTCATACGATTTTGATCATAGGGGGTATGACCACTTGTATGACCAGATAGTGTCTATAGGAGAGATATTATCAACAAAAGTTGTTCAGGCTTTTTTAGTTCAGGAAGGAATTCCTTGCCAATGGATAGATATAAGGAAATTTCTTAAAACAGATAGTACGTTTAGAGAAGCAATTGTTAACTGGGATAAGTCTGAAAAATTAATTCATGAAAATTTTAATTTTGAAAGCACTACTATTATTACACAGGGTTTTATAGCAGGCAACGAATATGGAGATACTACAACAATAGGCAGAGAAGGATCGGATTACACAGCAGCAATTCTTGGCAATATATTAAATTCTGAACAGGTTGTTACCTGGAAAGACGTGTCAGGTGTGTTAAATGCAGATCCCCGCTATTTTGATAATGCCCGCAAATTGAAAGAGATATCTTACCAGGAGGCGATTGAATTGGCTTATTATGGAGCAAAAATCATTCATCCTAAAACGATTAGACCCTTAATAAACAATAATATACCTTTATATGTAAATTCGTTTTTGCATCCTGAGGAAAAAGGGACAATGATTTCCAAATTTACCTCCTACGACGAAAATATTCCTATATATATAATGAAAGAGAACCAATTGTTGATTTCTATACAACCAAGAGATTTCTCTTTCATATTCGAAGAACAATTAAGTAGTATATATCAAAAATTTGCAAAACACAGGGTTAAAGTAAATTTAATGCAGAATTCCGCAATTACCTTTACTGTTTCTGTAGATGCAGATAACCCCAGAGTTTATCAACTATTGAAAGATTTAAAAAACGATTATAAGGTTTTATACAACACAGGACTTGCACTGATTACTGTGAGGCATTATACTGAAGAAGCGATAGACAATCTTTTGAAGGATCGAAAGGTATTGGTAGAACAAAGAAGCAGGCATACTGCCCAATTTGTTATAGAAGAAGCTCAAAAATGATGAATTATTTTGTTTGCCATAACTTCAGAAAGTTTCCTGTTTGATTCATGAGTCCATCCGGCAACATGAGGACTGAGTATGACATTTTTAAATTGTATAAGTCGTTGGAAGTATTTTGGTAATTTTTCCAATTGGTGCAGTTCTTCAAAGTTTGCCTTTTCAAGTTCTAATACATCTAGAGCAGCTCCGTTTATCTTTCCGTACTCCAGGTTTTCAACTAAATGAAGCGTATTTATAACACTACCCCTGGCTGTGTTTATAAGCCAGAAGGGTTTCCTGAATTGATTAATGAAATCACCATCAACCATGTAATAGGTTTCATCAGTAAGCGGTACGTGTATGCTTAGAACATCAGTTTCATCAAATATTGTTTCTAATGATACTTCTCTGACATAATTATCGGAAAAGTTATGTTTGTATTTATCATAGGCAATAACATTATTTCCAAAGCCTTTCAGTTTTTCCGCAAAGGCACTCCCCATGTTTCCATAGCCAATAATTCCAATGGTCTTTTCTGTTAACTCATGTCCTCTGTTTTCTTCTCTTTTCCATATTCCATTTTTAACTTCAATATCAGCTTTATTTAGGTTATTCATTAAGGAAAGCAGCATTCCTAAAGCTTGTTCTCCAACAGCATTTCTGTTTCCCTCAGGAGAATTTAAGCATAAAATACCTTTTTCTATAGCAAATGCAGTATCTATATTTTCTAATCCTGCTCCAACTCTTCCAATAAATTTAAGTTTTTTTGCTTTTGATAAAAAATCTTTTGATAAAGAAAATTTACTTCGGATAATGATTCCATCATATTTGTGTATGATTTCAAATGCTTCTTTCTCTGAAATATCAAATCTGTAATCCAGGTTGTATGCTTTTTCTTCTAACTTTTCAATAAGAATATCGTGAACCTTGTCTACAATTAATATGTCCATGGTTGTTTCTATTCTGAAGGTTGATCGAAATATACTTTGAATGCAGGTTTATATCCACGAAAAGAGCCATCTGAGTTGTAGGTTTCATAAGCTAACATGGCTGAATAAACCTTTTTGACCATTTTCATGTTATCAGGATCAAAATACCATATTTCTTTAAATTGTATTTTACCTATTTTATTGCGTTCAAAGTCTTTTTCTTTTTCTAGTTTTTTTATATCCTGAATAGATAATGGTTTTTCATCAAAATAACTGTATGGTGTGATTTCACCAGAATAAATTTTTTGAAAAAGATAGTTTGTAAACTGCTCGAGTTTAAAGTGTTTTAACCATTTCTTTTGCCATTTATTGGTTGTGTCCCTGTTTCTTACTACAACTCCGTAACTTATTGTGTCGGCTACTATTGCATAAGTTTTGGTTAAAGTATCTGAAATGGATTCTTCTTTTTCAAAAGATTCATATTTTTCTTTTTTCGTTTTATTGCAGCCTATACTTGCAATAATTAATAATATGATAACGAACTTTGAAAATATATGCATTATCTGTTAAATTTTAGTGCTTTAGCATTGTTATTTTGATAGCTGGTTCCGTTTTCATAAACCAAATGCCCATTTACAAATGTATGGGTTATAGTAGAATTAAAAGTTTGGCCTTCTAAAGGGGACCAGCCACATTTGTAAAGGATATTGTTTTTTTGGACTTTATATGAATTCTTTAGATCAATGAGTACAAGATCGGCCCAATATCCTTCACGTATAAACCCTCTCTTGTCTATTTTAAACAGGTCTGCAGGGGCATGGCACATCTTATCAATTATGGTTTCCAGTGTAAGTAATCCTTTATGATAGAATTCCAGCATTGCCTGCACTGAATGTTGTATCATGGGGCCCCCGGAAGGAGCATTCCCATAATTTGTATCTTTTTCGATCCACTGATGAGGAGCGTGATCTGTTGCTATGAGATCAATTTTATTCTTTTTTAACCCTTCCAGAAGAGCTAACTTATCATGTTTGGTTTTGATTGCCGGGTTCCATTTAATACGCGTTCCGAGTTTTTCATAATCGCTTTCATCAAACCATAAGTGATGTATACAAGCTTCTGATGTTATTTTTTTGTTATCTCTGGATTTTAATTCGTCAAAGAGTTCTAACTCTTTAGCTGTACTCAGATGAAGGATATGTAAACGTGAATTGTGTTTTTTTGCAAGCGAAACCGCTAATGAAGAAGATTTATAACAAGCTGCTTCAGATCTTATTTTTGGATGGTAGGAGAATGGAATATCATTGCCATATTTATGTATATAATACTTTAGATTGTTTTGAATAGTTTCTTCATCTTCACAGTGACATACAATAGGTACAGGTGATTTGGCGAAGATATTATTGAGCGTATTTATGTTATCTACAAGCATGTTTCCAGTTGAGGCTCCTAAGAAAAGTTTTACACCACAGGTTTGGTCTGGAGCTATGTTTTCTATTTCCTTAATGTTATCGTTAGTAGCTCCAAGGTAAAATGAATAGTTAGCAAGGGAGGTGGCAGAAGCTTGCTCGTTTTTCTTTTCTAGTGCTTTATGAGTTGTGGTTTGAGGTTTTGTATTTGGCATTTCCATATAAGAAGTCACTCCCCCTGCCACCGCTGCTAAGGATTCACTTTTTATATCAGCTTTGTGGGTTAAACCAGGGTCTCTGAAATGTACATGATCATCAATAATACCGGGTATTAAGGCTTTACCTTTAGCATCAATCACATCAGAATTGTTTAGTATTTCAGGTGAAACTTCGTTATTTTTGAATACCTTTTTGATTTTTTCATCCTCTATAAGAACACCACCTATATATTTATGATATTCATTAACAATGAGTGCATTATTTATTAGAAGAGGTTTCATGTGTTTTATATTTTTTAAAAATGCTTCTGATTTTCATTCCTATAACACCCCATAGTGCTTCATTAAATATTCCTCCACTCATCTTTGATATCCCAACCTGCCTGTTAGTAAAAATGATGGGTGTTTCTTTAATCTTAAATCCGAATTTCCATGCCGTAAACTTCATTTCTATCTGAAAAGCGTATCCCTTAAACTTAATTTTGTCCAGATTAATTGTTTCCAACACTTTTCTTCTGTAGCATTTGAAACCTGCTGTAGCATCTTTTATATTCATCCCGGTAATAAATGATACATATTTAGATGCGAAATAGGAAAGTATTACTCGACCTATTGGCCAGTTTACAACATTGGTTCCATTAATATACCTGGAGCCGATAACAAGATCGGCGCTTTCATTGATAGCCACATTATATAATTTAACCAGATCTTTTGGGTTATGCGAGAAATCAGCGTCCATTTCATATATAAAATCAAATTTGTGTCCAATTGCCCATTTAAAACCGCTGATATATGCAGTTCCTAATCCAAGTTTCCCTTCTCTTTCAATAATGAAGAGACGGCCTTTGAATTTATTTTGTAACTCCTTTACTACAGATGCAGTTCCGTCTGGAGAGTTGTCATCAACGACCAGAATGTTAAAAGGAATAGATAAGGAGAAAATCTCGGTAATAATTTTTTCTATATTACCCTTTTCATTATAAGTAGGTATGATAACCAAGTTTTTATCCATGTTTAGTAGTTTTAAAGTATAATTATTGTGTATTTTGCTAAATTAAATAATAATTTGCTAAATCTAATGATACCAAACAATATGTTGTTTATTTGTTTTTATAATGTTCTGGTATATAGATAGGAGTATATTTTTATAAAAAAAATCTGCTAAAATGTTGGTGAATTAAAAATGTAGTGTATATTTGCATTCCTCAAATGAGATGTTCTTTTAAAGATTGATACCAAACAGAAGAAGCTAAGGAAGAAATTCGCTTTAAAAAGCTGAATTTTAAGTGAGCGAAAAAAGAAGAAAAAATAATAACAAAAAAGTTTGAGTTTTGTTTG
Organism: uncultured Bacteroidales bacterium; assembly: GCA_964345495.1. Lineage (GTDB taxonomy): Bacteria > Bacteroidota > Bacteroidia > Bacteroidales > UBA12077 > JAGXLC01. Next base: position 13,884 of record CAYFRV010000056.1, read on the forward strand.
GTGATTTAAAAATGGCTTCTTATCTTTGCAATCGCTTTTGAAAAAAGACAAGCAAAAAAATAAAAGTTCTTTGAAATATTGAGATAGAAATGTAAGGAAATCAATGTCGACGAGAGGAAGTTCGAGCGCAGGAATTATACTTTTTTATACAACGAAGAGT